>JBLHFB010000008.1:0-18450 GCA_047614865.1 Gammaproteobacteria bacterium
TGCTGGGGTAGCAGCGGCTTTAGCTGGTGCTTTTGCAGCAGCAGGCTTCTTAGCCGCAGCTTTCTTAGCTGGTGCTTTCTTGCCTTTGAGAACTGAGTTTACGTCAGCTACTAGCTTGGCAAGATCAGCGCCTGCTTTAGAAACGATGTCGCGGCCTTTAGCAGCGTCAGAAGCGTAAGCAGTGGCAGCAGTTTGCAAGTTTTCAATCTGAGCTTGAAGCACAGCTTTCAAAGTTTCTACATCTTTAATAGACTTAACGTTCTGTAGTTGAGCAAGAATGTTTTCGTAGCCTTTTTGAAGAGCGGCAACTTCTAGAGCGGCTAGTTCAGCAGCAGAAGCTTTAACGATTTCGCCGCCTTTAGCGGCAGCTTTAGCAGCAGCGCCGCCAGCGTTAGTCGCTAGTTCTGCTTGCTTAGTTAGTTCAGCTTGAAATTCTAGAGCCTGCTTTTGAAGCTGAGCGCCGAAATCTTGTGCTTGAGCTTTTAGTTGATCGATAGTTGCTTGAATAGCCATGAGAGTAGTTCCTTTTTGGTGCAGTGCAATAATTTCTGAGTGGATAATAATGTTGCGCCGCAACAAAGTCAACTATTGTTTAAAAAAAATACGAAAATAATTGCTGGCTATTTCCGCAGCCGGCGTACTTCTGGGCTGCAAACAGACTGCTAATCCGGTAAATTAGCAGTCTATTCATAACCTAAGAATGAACGCCTGAATGAAAGCCCCGATAATCTCCCCGTCGATACTAGCTGCAGACTTTGCCCGCTTGGGCGAAGAAGTTGAAAATGTTATTTCGGCTGGCGCGGATTGGGTTCACTTTGACGTGATGGATAATCACTACGTGCCAAATCTCACGGTTGGTCCGATGGTTTGTAGGGCGCTCAGAAATTACGGCATTACGGCGCCTATCGATGTCCACTTAATGGTTTCGCCAGTAGATGAACTGATTCGTAGCTTTGCAGACGCCGGCGCCACGATGATCACCTTTCATCCAGAAGCCTCGCAGCACGTTGATCGCTCACTGCAGCTTATCAAGTCACTAGGTTGTCAGGCTGGCTTGGTATTTAACCCGGCTACATCGTTAGACGTGACCCGGTACGTGATGGATAAACTCGACATGATTTTGATGATGTCGGTAAACCCTGGCTACGGTGGACAGAGCTTTATCCCTAAAACCTTGGATAAGCTGGCTGAGGCTCGTGCGCTAATTGACGCGTCTGGCTTGGATATTCGATTGGAGATTGATGGTGGCGTCAAAATCGACAACATCGCTGAGATTGCTGAAGCAGGCGCGGATACCTATGTTGCTGGCTCAGCCATTTTTAATTCCGACGATTACGCTGCAACCATTGCTGAAATGCGCCAACAGATTGCCAAGGCAACTAGTTAATGAAAGCAGTTCATCAGGCCGCCAGCTCTCAGGACGACCTAGCTCGTTTTGTTGCGGCAGGGTTTAACTCGGTCCCAGTGATTCGCACGGTGTTGGCTGACGTCGACACGCCAGTAAGTAGCTACCTCAAATTGGCCAACAAGCCATGGAGTTATTTGCTCGAAAGTGTAACAGGGGGTGAAACCTGGGGCCGCTATTCAATTATCGGTTTGCCTTGTCGCGAGCGTGTTGAGGTGAATGATCATCGCGTGACGGTCATTCGTGATGACGAGACGGTCTTGGACGAAGAAGTTGAGAATCCTCTTACCTGGATTGATGAATACCGTCTGAAGTGGAACTCACCAGCAATTGAAGACATGCCGAGTCTAACGGGCGGCTTGGTGGGTTATTTCGGTTACGAAATTATTCGCTATATCGAGCCAAGGCTAAAGGATATTGGCAATCCCGATGAATTGGGCGTGCCCGACATTCTGCTGATGGCCTCTGAAGACTTATTGGTCTTCGATAACTTGAGTAGCCGAATCCATTTGATTGTTCATGTGGATCCGAGCGAAGCTGATGCTTGGGGTCAGGCTCAATTGCGGTTAGATGGTTTGGTTGAAAAGCTAGCCGAGCCGATGCCAATAGCACGACGCGATTTGAACCCTAAGCTAGCGGATGCTGGTAACGTCGAGGCTCGCTTTATTTCTCGCAGTGGCGAAGACGGCTATAAAGCCGCTGTTAAGCGGATTCGTGAATACATTGTAGAAGGCGACGTAATGCAGGTTGTTCCGTCACAACGGATGACAGCGCCTTTCAAAGGTGAGCCAATGGATTTGTATCGGGCGCTACGCACGATGAATCCGTCTCCTTATATGTACCTGCTTAACTTGGGTGACTTCCATGTAGTGGGGGCATCTCCAGAAATTTTGGTTCGTTCAGAGTCAGGACAGGTCACCGTGCGGCCGATTGCCGGAACTCGTCCACGTGGCGCTAATGCCGAAGAAGACCTTGCATTGGCACAAGAACTGATCGAAGATCCTAAGGAAATTGCAGAACATCTAATGCTGATTGACTTGGGTCGTAATGACGTTGGTCGGGTTGCCAAAATTGGCAGCGTCGAAGTCTGCGACAAGATGATCATCGAACGCTATTCGCATGTAATGCACATTGTTAGTGGAGTGCGCGGTGAGTTAGCGGACGGTATGACCCCAATTGATGTACTCAAGGCTACCTTTCCTGCGGGAACTCTAAGTGGCGCCTCCAAGGTGAGGGCTCTAGAAGTGATTGACGAGCTAGAGCCGGTCAAACGTAATATTTACGGCGGCGCTGTAGGTTATATCTCTTGGGAAGGCTCGATGGATACCGCTATTGCGATTCGTACCGCGGTCATCAAAGACAATAAAATTCATGTGCAGGCGGGTGGCGGCATTGTTGCCGATTCCGACCCTCAAGCCGAATGGGAAGAAACCTTGAACAAAGCGCGTGCGGTTATGCGAGCAGCGGCAATGGCCGGAGTAGTTGGTGATGAGTAAGTACAAACTACTGATGATCGACAATTACGATTCGTTCACTTTCAACCTCGTCCAATACTTTGGCGAGCTAGGTTGTGAAGTTGAAGTGGCGCGTAACGACGAAATCAGCTTAGACGAGATTGCTGAGAAAGAGCCTTCACACTTGGTGATTTCTCCTGGCCCTTGTACCCCTAACGAAGCAGGCGTGTCGCTTGAAGCGATTAGCCGTTTTGCGGGCCAGCTTCCGATTCTCGGCGTCTGTCTTGGGCATCAAGGTATTGGTCAGGCATTTGGAGGGAAAATCGTTCATGCCAGCCAAATAATGCACGGCAAAACGTCGCCGGTTATGCACACCAATGTCGGTGTTTTCAGGGGCTTGGCGTTGCCGTTCACCGCAACTCGCTACCATTCGCTGGTGATCGAGCAAGCCAGCTTGCCTGACTGCTTGGAAGTCACAGCGTGGACCGAAAACGAAGATGGCAGCCGAGAAGAAATCATGGGCGTTCGTCACAAAGAACTCGCAATTCAAGGTGTCCAATTTCATCCCGAGTCGATACTTACTGAGTCTGGTCACCAGATGCTCAAAAACTATCTAGAACAAATGTAACTATTCAGCTCATCTGAACAGTCACAACTCAATTTAAACGGCTTATGATGAGTTTTTCAGCTGAGCTGAATAGTTAAGATTACTACTATGAATATTACCCAAGCGATTCAACTACTAGTCAGTGGTACAGATTTAAACCGTCAACAGATGACGACAGTAATGCGTCAAATTATGACCGGCGACGCAACCGATGCCCAGATTGGCGGTTTCCTTGTCGGCCTGAGCGCCAAGGGCGAAACCATTGACGAAATTACCGCTGCGGCAACCGTAATGCGTGAGCTGTCCAGCAAGGTCGAGCTTGCACCAGAAGGGCTGATAGATACCTGCGGCACCGGTGGCAGTAAGTCCGGCGTGTTTAATGTGTCGACCGCGTCAGCGATCGTTATTGCTGCGGCTGGCGGGCGTGTTGCTAAACACGGAAATCGCTCAATCACCAGTAAATCGGGCAGTGCAGACGTCCTAGAGGCCGCTGGTGTAAAACTGGGTATTTCGCCAGAGGGCGTTGCCGCTTGTGTGGACAAGTTAGGGGTTGGCTTTATGTTTGCTCAGGCGCATCACAGTGCGATGCGTCACGCGAGTACTGCACGTAAAGAGCTTGTTGGGGTGCGCACCATTTTTAATTGCCTTGGCCCATTAACAAATCCTGCGGCTGCTCCGAATCAAGTCGTCGGCGTGTTTGCCGACGACCTGCTGCAAACCTTTGCTCGAGTCTTACGTGAACTGGGGAGCAACAATGTTCTAGTGGTCCGCTCTGAGGACGGGTTGGATGAATTTAGCGTTGCGGAGCCAACCAAGGTCGTGCGGTTAAAAGACGGAGAGATCACCGAGTTCTCAGTTGACCCTGACGCCTACGGTGTTGCTGGAAAACTAGAAGACGTGGTGGCAGAAACCGTCGACGAAAGTCTCGCGCTAATTAACGCCGCATTTTCGGGCGAGCAAACCTCCGCAGCCAATATGATTGCACTCAATGCAGGCGCTGCTCTGATGATGCTTGGCATTACCGCCGATATCGCCTCGGGCATAGCCTTGGCCCGCGAAGTGATGAGCAATGGAAAAGCGGCGGCTACCTTTGCGGCGCTCGCCGAACTGAGCCAGCAGTACTAATGGCCGACATTCCAGACATCCTCAAGAAAATTCTTGCACGTAAAGTCGAAGAGATCGCTGAAGACTCGGCGCTAGTTAGTCTCGATCAGCAAAAAGCGAAGGCAGCCAAGCAGCCAGCCTGCCGCGGGTTTGTGGCGGCGATGCAGCGCAGTCTCGATGAAGGCCGGTCTGCTGTAATCGCCGAAGTTAAAAAAGCTTCTCCCAGCAAAGGCGTGATCCGCGAAGACTTTAACCCCGCAGAAATCGCGATTAGTTATCAGGCAGGCGGGGCTAGCTGCTTGTCGGTTTTAACCGATGTGGATTTCTTTCAGGGCGATGACAGTTATCTGATTGAGGCGCGAGCCGCCTGCGAACTCCCTGTTATCTGTAAAGATTTTATTATCGATCAGTATCAGGTGTATCAAGCTCGAGCGATGGGCGCCGACTGCATCTTACTGATTGTTGCAGCGCTGTCCGACGACAAATTGGCCGAGCTTTATCAGCTAGCGGTTTCTTTGGGTATGGACGTACTTATAGAAGTGCATGACCTAGACGAGCTAACATGCTCCTTGCCGCTGGGCGCGACATTAGTTGGGATTAACAATCGCGACCTTCGGTTTTTCAGCACTAGCCTGGACACCACGATTGAGCTACTAAAGCATATTCCCGACGACCGAATTGTGGTCACCGAAAGCGGCATTCATAGCGGTGTTGATATCGAGCTGATGCGAAAAAATAACGTTAATGCTTTCCTCGTTGGTGAAACGTTTATGCGAGCTGATGACCCGGGCGAGCAACTCAGAAACTTATTTGCTTAGCTAAAGCAAAGCTTTAAGGAAGAAATGATGGAAGCGAATCTACATTGGACTGGCGGCATGCAATTTGTCTGCGAAGCGGACAGCGGTCATGCAGTGGTAATTGATGGGCCACCGGATATTGGCGGCCGCAACAGCGGGGTTCGTCCAATGGAGATGATCCTGATGGGCCTTGGCGGCTGCGCCAGCGTGGATGTGGTGCACATCTTGAAACGTGCTCGCCAAAACGTAGAAAATGTTGATGTAAAAGTCGCTGCCGAACGTGCGGATAGCGACCCAAAAGTATTCACCAAAATCAATCTTCACTTCGCGATTAAAGGCGAAGGCTTAAGTGAGAAGCAAGTAGCGCGAGCGGTAACGCTTTCGGCCGAAAAATACTGTTCCGCATCGATCATGCTGCGCCCGACGGTAGATATTACCCATAGCCACGAGATTATTGAATGAGTGACCAGCTTGCTAGTCTGCCAAAGCCGTTGGGCATGTGGCACGTCGCATTAAATGTGGTCGACCTTGAAGCCTGCGAACGTTTCTACGTTGACTTACTTGGCTTTAAGGTCGAGTGGCGTCCGAGCGACGACAGCGTTTATCTTTGCAGTGGCAGGGACAACCTAGCACTGCATCGGGCGAGCGGCGAACGTGCCGGTTCGCTTGAGCAGCGACTCGATCATATTGGAATGTTTTTAGCCGGCATCGATGATGTCGACCCTTGGTTTGAGTTCCTGAATGAGCAGGGCGTTGAAATGGTTACTCAGCCTCGAACTCACCGAGACGGCGCGCGCAGCTTCTATTGTCTGGACCCGTCTGGGAACAAAGTGCAAATTATCTTTCATCCACCGATAACTCCGTGAAATTAGCTAAGTTAGCTTGATGCGGTTATTTCACAAACCATGCCTTCGCTTCTGATTCTCGTTGTGGCAAGCTAACCGCACATAAATAAAGTGTTGTTGGTCTTGGGGACTCAAGTTGAAAACAATCTGCAAAGCGCTCATCGCTAGTGCCGCTATAGGATATATATCGTTAGTTCACGCCGATGAACTCGATTTTCTATTTGAAGATGAAGAGTCTTCAGAGCAAACGGAATCCCCGCCGGAGAGCCGTAGTACTTCTCAGGAAGACCCGTCCGGATCAGACCAATCGAAGAGTGAAAGCTCTGATGAGTCAGCCGACCCCGACCTTGATGCTGAGCAAGGCGACAAGCTCGCTGACGCCGCTGATGTACAAAAAGCCGACAAGGAGCCAGTCCAAAGGTCTAATCGTCGCGTGATCGAAGAAGTGGTGGTCACCGCCCAAAAGCGTGAAGAAAGCATTAACGATGTAGCGCTGTCGGTATCGGCCCTCGATGGTGAGGCGATGAAAGACGCCAACATCGAAAACATGAATGACCTCACGCTTTACACCCCCAACGTAAAGTTCAACGTTACCCCCAATAGTAATTTCGTCACCATGCGCGGTCTTGGAACTGGCGAAAATCGTGGTTTTGAGCAAGCGGTAGGCTTAGCGGTGGACGGTGTTTATTACGGCCGTTCTGACTACTTGCTGTCGGCATTGCTCGACATGGAGCGGGTTGAAGTGCTCCGTGGGCCACAAGGAACATTGTTCGGCAAGAACACTATTGCCGGGGCGCTGAATGTTGTTACTGGCAACCCCGAAGAGGAGTTTAGGGGGAACTTGGAAATTCTTAGCGGAGCGTTTAATCAACACCGTTACCGTGGCATGGTGACTGCGCCGATCACAGACACGATGGGTTTTCGCTTCGCGATTATTGACGAAGAGAAAGATGGGTTCATCTACAACACGACCCTAGACAGAATGGAAAGTAACTTGGACAACACCGCTTGGCGTGCAAAGTTCGCTTGGCATCCTTCCGATGTTTTCTCACTAACCATCAGCATGGACCATAACCGAATTGGGCAAATTGGCGCGGGCTATCAGCTCACCGCTGCCACCGATGAATCGCTAACTACGTATCAAACTAACGACCCGCAAACAGAGACAAATCTAGATTACGTCTCCTCTACCGACGCCCCATTAGCAGGCGGGTCTCGCCGAATGCAGGGCGGATATTTCCACATGGACTGGGATGTTGGTGAATACACCTTGACCGCTATTGGCGGCCATTCTGAGTTAGATGTTTTCCAGTACGTAGATGCTGATTTTAGCCCGACTGAGTTC
This sequence comes from Gammaproteobacteria bacterium, assembly GCA_047614865.1. GTDB lineage: Bacteria > Pseudomonadota > Gammaproteobacteria > JAPPPA01 > JAPPPA01 > JBLHFB01. The sequence goes on from JBLHFB010000008.1 coordinate 7,558, forward strand.
CTGACCTTCTTCAATATTGACACCTACAACCAACAGCAAGGTGAGCTGCGGATGATTTCACCCCCGGGCGACTTTGAATGGGTTGCGGGCTTGTTCTACTTTCAAAGCCACTACGTAGTCAATAACACGATTGAGGTCGACGCGAACGGATTCATTGGAGCGCCAATTCCTATTCCTGGCATAGATGATGCCACGTACAAGACACTCGACCAGATCACCAAGAGCAGCGCCATCTTCGGCCAAAGCACTTGGTATATGACAGATCGACTCGCGTTGATTACCGGGCTACGTTATACCCAAGAGAAAAAGACCGGTGACATGTCGCTCGACTTCTTAAGCACGGGTGTTACACAGCAAGCGATCTTGGGAGAAGAAGAGTATGAAACATTTGAAATGCGTGCCGAGAAAGAGTGGACTCCGAAGGTTAGCCTCAAATTTGATGTGACTGAAGAAATCATGACCTTTGCTGCGATTGCACAAGGCTTTAAAGGCGGCGGATTTAACGCCGAAAGCCCAACCGATAAATTTATTCAATTCGAACCAGAAAACGCCTTAACCTTCGAAATCGGCACCAAGATGAGTCTGCTCGGCGGTGCGATGAACATTAATATGGGGCTGTTCCATACCGATTTTGAAAATCTACAAGTCTCGGTGTTTAACGGCACCGGTTTTGTTGTGGGCAACGCCGCCAACGCCGTGACACGTGGTTTGGAAATGGACGGGCTTTGGTTGCTGGGCGAGCGCACAACCCTGACGTTCTCCTTAGGCTTGACCGACGCGAAATACGCTTCTTATACCGATGGCCCCTGTCAGGCTGACGGAAAAGTCGGCGAACGTGAGCGCGATACAAACGGAGATGGCAATTGCAACTTCCAAGATTTAACGGGCGAGACCTTGCACAGAGCGCCCAAAGTTAACGGCAACATCGGCTTTGATTATTCAATACCGTTTAACAATAGTGGGATCGACATAGTGTTTGGTGGCAGTGCGCTCTATCAGAGCGACTATTTCCTCAACCTTGATCTAGACCCTCTTGATTTCCAAGAAGCCTATTGGCAGTACAACGCTCGGGTAGCGGCAAGGTCGCAAGACGACAGCTGGACAGTTAGCTTGAACGCCAGGAACTTAAGCAATGAAATAGTTCAAATGGAAGGCGCTGACGTACCGATTTTTGAGGGAAATCACTTTGCTAAGGTTGACCTACCGCGTACCGCTAGTGTCGAACTTCGGATAAATTTCTAGCGCGTTCTTTTGCTCAAGCTGTGAGCTTCGGTACTAAAGAAGCCCTGCAATAATGGGCACACAAACTGCGACCGTGACACCCATTAAGCTCATACCTAGCGCAGCAAACGCGCCGCAGCGGTTAGAGATATCAAATGCTGCTGCGGTGCCGATACCATGCCCCATGGTACCAAGCGTGAATCCAATGATTCGTTCATCGTCGATATCCAGCAACTTGAATATCGGCGGAGTGACAATCACGCTGACAATTCCGGTTATCAGGACAATCAAAGCAGCCAACGCTGCATAACCACCCACCGCCTCGCTAACTAGCATTGCGAAGGGACCGGTAATTGTTTTGACGCTAAGCGACCAAAGAAGTTCGGGCGGGCAGCCAGCCAGCCAGCCTATCGCGACGGCTGTTACAGAGGTTACAATGCCCCCTAACACCAAGGTCACAGCCAGCGGCATCATCGCTTTTCGTATTAATCCAAAGTGGTTGTAGAGCGGCACGGCAAGTGCCACGGTGACGATCCCCAGCGCGAGATAAAGCGGCTGAGTGCTAATCGCGTAGCGCTGGTACGACGTGCCACTTAGCGACACCCCAGCGATTACTAAAACCAAGCCAACAATCACTGGCTGAAACACACTGATATTCCCCGTGCGCCTATATATCTGCGTGCCAATATGGAAAGACAATAATGTGGCGCCTATCCAAAGCCAGTCGCTGCGTGCGACTGTATTCAGTGCAAAACTGAGATCGATCATCGTTTAAGCAGCCATTTCAGTAAGACACCGCAGCTGGCTACTCCGAGTGAGGTGCTTAGAACGATCGCAGCGCCAATCGCTAGCACGCTGCCGTCTAACTGCTGACGGTATTGCAATACGCCGACGCTAATCGGAATAAGCAATAACGGAATGTAGGGGAATAGTTTGCCGCTCAGGGATTCCAGCTGGGCAGGTACGCCTTGGAGGGCGCAAAGAACCGCGAAGAGTATGAGCATTCCCATAATAGGCGCAGGAAAACGAATGCCAAATAAAGACACCACGAATTCCCCGGCGAGCTGGGCGCCGATTAGAGTGAGCAGTGGTTTTAGCATGGTGCCCCCTAGTGCAAAGGGTTAGTGGTTGGCTAGCCTACCAATTAACGCGGAATTCAGCGCTATAGATTGTTGGATCGTATTGTCGAATGGCGTAGTCGCCGCCACGCAATGTCACGTCGTAAGAGCCCACTTTAACTCGAGTGTCGGTTAAGTTTTTGCCTGATAGCGTAAAGGCCCAAGCTTTGCTTTCGGGCTTAAGCGTTATGCGAGCATTAACGATGTCATAACCCGCTTGGAAAGAATTCTTATCCAAATCTAAAGACAGCCAATGGTCGCCTTGGTAAACATAATCAGCAGCTAGTGCAATGCTCAAGGGACCAAGCGGGAACTCATAGCTGGGCGTGAAGCTGAAAGTAATTTCAGGAGCGTAAATTAGAGCCTTCCCTGTGAGGTCTTGGGTAGATGCGTCACCATCGCCGTCTTCGTCCGGGTCGCTACCGTCTTCGGTCGTGTAGGTGTTTGGCCCAGCTGCGCCCGGGTATGAGGTATAAAACGCCTTGGTATAGCCAAATGAACTGACAAAGTTAAGCCCTTCTATTGGGGGAAGCCACATGAAGTCGGCTTCCAAGCCTTCTGAACGAGCTTCAGCAGCGTTGCCTACGGTAAAGCCGGTGCCGTTAAAGCTGAACACTTGAAGGTTAGCAAAGTCGGTTTGCCATACAGTGGTGTTAAGCGTGGCGCTGCCTCCGAAAAGCCGACCCTTAAAGCCTATTTCTTTGGTGAAGGCGGTTTCTGGATCATATTCAAGTGCCGAGTCGTTATAAGCCTGACCGTTATAGCCGCCGCCTTTAAAGCCCTTTGCAACGGTGGCAAACATCATTAACTCGTCGGTTATGTCCCACTTAGCTGATAGCTTAGGCGAGAAGTCTTTTTCTACTCGTTCGCGGGTGGTTTCAAATGCTTCGGCGCCTAATACCACCGCGGCGGCTCCAGCAGGTTGAGCGTCGGTATCAAAAAACGCATCCTTGGTTTCTATTCCGTATCGTGCACCCAATATCAGCGCGAAATTGTCGGTGGTGTACCAGGTTGATTGGCCAAATAGTGCTTGTGCGAAGGTGTTTTGCTTGATAAACGAACGCACTTGTTCTGATATACGCGGTAAACCAGGGACGCTTACGCCGGTGATTGCGACTACGTCGTTGAGCAATAAGTAGGTGTCTGCGTGTAAGTCGGACTGGTAAAAGTACAGTCCCGAGACGATTTCTACATTTCCGCCAAGCCCGAATAAGCTATCAGTCACACCGTGAAATTGGAATTCCTGAGTGACCTGTTTGTATATTTGCAGCTGAGGAGTTTCTAGCAGATCGGTCGGGCCGAAGTCAGCATCGAAATTAGCGGTCTGATGGAAGGCGGTGATGGCAGATACAGTCACAAAGCGCGCATCGTTGATACCGCCAAGGCTGCCTAGTTCAATATCGGCAATCGCGCTAGAGCCGGTAATCTTACGATCTACAAAGCCATCTGTGTTTAGTGAGGTTTGGTAGTTGTACGGGTCATCTTCCACCTCAGGGTCGCTCATACGAAAGCTGATTAGGGTGGCATCCGAGACGTTGTCGAGTTGGAACTCGTAGATATTTTGGTTCAAGTGACCGTAGTCGGCAGACAATCGAACTTCAGCGTTATCGAAAGGAATCGTTAGCTTGGCGCGGGTTTGCAGTTGGTCGCGGTTGCCGAGATCGTCATCGCGAGCGGTATTTTTAGTTAGTGCGTCTCGTTCCCAGTTGATAAATGCAATTCGTCCTTCAACTCCACTATTGCCTAGTGGGCCGGCGACAGCTCCTCGAATACGTTGTTCATTGTAGTCACCACCCATCAAATCCATATAACCAGTGAGTTCGTCGCTTGTGCTGCCGCTGCGGATGTTGAATACACCGGCGATTGTATTCTTGCCGAAGAGCGTTCCTTGTGGGCCGCGGAGAATTTCTACTTGCTCGACGTCGAACATTGCGTCGGAGAAGTAGTTGTTTCGGCCATAGAACACGTCATCTACTGTGAGGCCGACTGACGACTCAAAGCCAGGGTTCTGAAATGATGTGCCAAAACCTCGAATAGCCACGTTCGCGCCCGAGGGGTCTACTTCGATTTTCACGTTGGGTGTGAAAAGGGCTAAGTCGCGAAAGTCTTGCATATTCGCGTCTTTCATATAGTCGCCATCAATTGCAGACACAGCGACGGCGACGTCACGAAGCCCTTGCTCCGATTTTTGTGCAGTGACAACGACTTCTTCAATGATTCGCCGAGTTCGAAGGGGGGCGCTAGTCTCTTCTTTTGTGTCGTCGATTTGCTCCGCACTGGCATTGTTTGGCTTGTCTCGTTGATCAATACCGCTTACAGCCGGCTCACCTTGATCAGAGTGGTTGCCGTTTGATTGGCCGGCCGGAGGAGGCTGATCGTTAGTCTTCGAACTATCAGAAGAAACTGACTCTTCGGTCTCGTCGTCTTCAAATAAGAAGTCTAAGTCATCGTCTCCTGTGGTATTTTCTGCCTTCTCAGCACAAAGTGCCGTAGGGATGCAGAGTACAATAACGGCCGTGATTGTCAGAAGGCGGTCTAGCATTGGAAAACTCCTAAGGCTCCAAGTTTTTATATTCTTAGCGAGAAAATCGCCGTTTTTTGTGGATAGAATCGACACCCCGCCCATAGGCGGCTCGAATACTATCGTAAGAGCATTCTAGCCTATAGCTAAACAGGCCTAATTGGATTAGGAATAATTATGACAGCAAGAAAACTTGGCAGAAGACCAGGCAAGCAAAACACTCGCGAACGTATTCTCGATGAAGCCGAGTACATTATTGCGGTCAAAGGCCCTGATGGTTTTACATTGCAAGAAGTGGCTGAGCGCGTAGGCATTCGGCCTCCATCAGTGTTCTCACATTTCAAAGGTATTCCCGCGGTCGTAGAGGAAGTCTACAAGCGAGTTCTGGAGGGAATGAGCGCTGCTATTGATATTGGCGACGCCGAATTTAGCGAGGAAACCTTCCGACGCTTGATTCGCTCCTACGTGATCTATCTTGCAGGGAACCCAGCGCACTCACGGCTGATTCTCCAGCAGCTTGCCTCGGGTAGCAGGGATAGAGCCGCGCTTCAAAGCTTTGAAAGTGGAGTAACGCTTTTTGAGCGATTTGTAGGCCCGCTGGATACCATGATTACCAACGCTGTTGAAGTCGGCGTCATTCGCCCAGTCTCCCGAGATACGCTCTTTTCGTTTATCTCTGGGGCAATTCTTTGCCGCTTGGCTTGGCATGAATACCAAGACTGGGAGAAAGAGGGTTGGGATGAATTAGTAGAAGAGATTTGTCAGGAGGCCGAGCTACTCGCGTTACGTTTTGTTGCTCCCTGAGTAAAAAGCAAATAGGGTTAGCTTCGCGACTGCGAACTAATTCTATGATGAGGCGGCAAAATGATAAAAACCAAAGTTCTGAGGTTTTTAGTACTAGGTCTGGCGAGCATGCTTTGGGCCTGTGGCGAAGGAGAGCCTGCAGTTGAGGTTTCCGCGGCGTTTCAAAAGAAGCTCCAAGAACAATTAATTCTGGCTAAATCTGGGGACGTGGTTACTATTCCTGAGGGTACTTTCTACCTCGATGGAACGGTTACGTTGGCGGCGAACGGAGTAACTATCCGCGGCGCTGGAATGGATAAGTCCATTTTGAGCTTTAAGGGCCAGACTAAGGGCGCTGAAGGCCTGCTAGTAAACGGCGACAACACTACGCTGGTAGATTTTGCGGTTGAAGACACCGTAGGCGATGCGATCAAAGCTAACGAAGTCAAAGACCTCGTTATACGCCGGGTTAGGGTTGAATGGACAAACGGCCCTAACGAAAAGAATGGCGCTTACGGGCTCTACCCCGTTCAATCTGAGAATATTCTGATCGAACAGAGTGTCGCTATTGGCGCCTCGGACGCCGGTATATATGTTGGCCAATCAAAAAATATTATTGTTAGAGACTCGCGCGCCGAATTCAATGTTGCCGGCATTGAAATAGAAAATTCAAATTACGCTGACATCTATAACAACATCGCTACAAACAATACCGGTGGACTGTTGGTTTTTGATTTGCCCAACTTGCCGGTTCAGGGTGGCCGCAGTATCCGCTTGTTTGAAAACAAGGTGTACGGCAACAACACCAAGAACTTCGCTCCAAAGGGTAATATCGTTGCTTCGGTACCATCAGGTACTGGCGTGATGCTGTTAGCAAACGATGAGGTCGAAGTCTTCGACAACGAAATTTATGACCACGGCACGTTCAATGTGTTGGTAGTTAGCTACTTCACTACCCAAAAGGCATTTGATGACAAGTCATTTGACCCCTGGCCAGAGGCGATATATATCCATGATAACGACATTCGCGATGGCGGAAATGCACCTAAAGGCTTGCTGTTAAAAGCGCTAAAGCTCAAATTTGGAGGAAAGTTCCCCGACATCGCGTGGGATGGAATCGTTAATCCGAACAAGCTGGAAGATGGAAAAGTTAAGTCAGCAAATCGTATATGTGCCCAAAACAATGGCGATGTTAGTTTTGCAAACTTTGACGCAGCCAATAATTTCAAGAACATTAACGATGATTTGTCTTCGATTGACTGCGTTCCAGAGGGCTTCCAAACTAAGAAAGTGGTTCTTTCTCACCTTGACGAACGCTAGAACGTGATCGCTAGGTTTGTCGCCGGTGTACTTGCTCTTTTGGTGCTTGCGTCGTGTGCGGAGCAAGAGCAGGCCCCTCAAGTTGTTGATATCAGTTGGCTGTCGATGAAGGCCGCCAATATACGCGGCTGGCCCGACAGCTTGTCTGAGTGGAATCTACTCGCCGTTGCAGACCATAAGCTAGTGCCCCAGCAGGGTGTAGAGCCCTATCAGCTAAATACGCCATTGTTCTCAGACTATGCGTTGAAGTTCAGAACCTTATGGCTGCCTGAGACAAGTTCGCTAACGGTGAATGCCGGCGGACTGCTTGGCTTCCCAGTAGGTGCAGTGCTTAGTAAAACGTTTTACTACCAGTCGGACAATGTGCGATCGGCAAAGCCAGTTTTGGCTCAGCAGTCGTCACGGGTAGAGTTGTCTGAAGTGCCATTGGGCGCCAATCGGCTCATTGAAACTAGACTGCTAGTCAACACCCGCTACGGTTGGGTTGGACTTCCCTATATCTGGAACAACGAGCAAACTGATGCTACTTTGGAAATCGCCGGAGGGCGTGTTCCGTTGTCCCTAAAGCGGGCAGAGGGGCCGGCACTAGAGTTTTCCTATGGCGTTCCTAACATCCTAGAGTGCTCAAGCTGTCATAGCCCAAACCACAGCGAAAAGACTATTCTCCCTATTGGCCCAACTTTGGCTAATCTGAATATTTCCAGCCCATATCCCGGAAACGGACAAATAGGGCGTTTTGTCGAGCGGAAGTGGCTCCCCGATGGATTAGAGCTTGGGCCGGCGATTGCTCGCTGGGATGATTCAGGAAGCCCTATCGAAGATCGTGCAAAAGCCTATTTACAAGTTAACTGTGCTCATTGCCACAATCCAGTAGGCCCGGCCGACACCAGTGGTTTGTATCTGAACCATGACAACCATGTCGGCTTGTCTTACGGCGTATGTAAGCCGCCTGTGGCTGCAGGCAAGGGTTCTGGAGGAAGGTTGGTTGATGTTTTTCCGGGCGCCCCGTCTCAATCAATTTTGAGCTATCGACTTCACTCTGTTGATCCGAGTGAAATGATGCCCGAAATTGGCCGGACTGTTGCTCATTCTGAGGGGGTAAAACTGATCGACGATTGGATTACCAAATTGCCTGGAAACTGCAAAACGATCAGTCAGTAAGGCGTCCAGTTTCTGGAGTAAGAGCATGAAGCTGTAACCCATGTTTCACAAGGGTTTCCTGTCGCATGGGTTACAGTTTTTAACTGCTAAGCGGCTGTGTTTTGCGCATCATAACGAATGGTGCAATGCGGCAAAAAATTTAATTTTCTCGCTAAGTTACAAGCGACTAGCAGCCTAAGCACGCGTGTATAGGGGCGTATACCGTGAAGCGGCGAAGCTAATCACATTGGCAAGCATCAGTTAAGTTTATTCGAAGTGCTGTAACGGATAGCACGGTTGGCGTTATGCTTCGCTTGAATTCAGCGATGCTGATGCCGCGTTCAGTAAGTTCTGAATGACGGGAGGAGGAGACAAGTAACATTACTTGCTCTCTATAAATAAGTAGATCACGAAATAAAGGGCGGCATTATTCACATGCGTTCCGTAACTCGTCTTTCTTTGGTTGCAGCAATCGCACTTGTGCCTGTTGTCGCCATGTCGCCCGCTTACGCGGCGAAGAAAAAAGCCTCTGTATCCAGAGTATTAACAATTAACGATAAGATGGTTGCGCTTTCGCAAGCGTCTCAAGCCCGCGTTGATGAGCTTGTTGACCAGCGCAATGATCTCGTTTCCAACTACAAAGCGGTTCTAAAAGAAATCGACGGACTAGAGGTGTACAACGCTCAGCTAGATCGCCAGATTTCGAACCAAGCGAAGGAAATGGCACAGCTCAATAGTTCACTTGATCGTGTCACCATTATTGACCGTCAAATGACACCGTTAATGATTCGCATGATCGACGGGCTGGAGCAATTCGTTAAGTTAGATGTCCCGTTCCTGCCAAGGGAGCGTTCAGAGCGTCTGACTAACTTGAATGAGCTAATGGAGCGTTCGGACGTTAGTACTGCAGAAAAATTCCGCAATGTTATTGAGGCTTATAAAGTCGAGAACGATTACGGACGCACGATTGAAGCGTACGTAGAGGAACTTGAGGTTGATGGCACTGTCCGCGAGGTTGATGTGCTTAGAGTAGGCCGTGTTGCGCTGCTTTACCAAACACAAGATCGCGAGACCACCGGCATGTGGAATATTAAAAACAAGGGTTGGGAAAAACTCGGTAGTGAGTTTAAAAACCCAGTACGTAACGGCATACGTGTCGCACGTAAGCAAACCGCCCCTGAACTTCTAAGAATCCCCCTTAACGCACCGGAGGCAGCGAAATGATCCGTTTTGTTAAAGCAATATCTGCTGCCGCATTGGTAGCCACCGCCAGTCTAAGCACTCCTGTTTTCGCCGAAGAAGCAGCATCTCTCGAAGAGCTTCTGAAAATGGTTAAGCAACATGCCTTAGCTGAGAATAGTTCCAACAAGCAACGTGAACGTGAGTTTGCCAACCATGTTGAACAGCAGGGCATAATTCTTCAAGGTGCTAAAGGCGATCGTCTAACCCAAGAAAATCGCAGTGAGCAACTAGAAACTAAGTTTGAGAAAAATGAACTTCTACTAGCCGATATGACGGGACAGCTGAATACTCGTTTGGGCTCTCTAAAAGAAATGTTTGGCGTTCTTCAGCAGCTAGCAGGCGACTTGCAAGGTCAGTTCCGTGGAAACTTAACTTCAGCCCAATTCCCTGGCCGCGGTGAATTCATGGAAGAGTTTGCTAAGAAAATGGGCAAAACTACTGACATCACAACCGTTCAAGAAATCGAACGCGTTTGGTTCTCCCTCATGGAAGAAATGTACGAAGGCGGTAAAATCGCTAGCTTCCAAACCGACGTAGTTCGTACAAGCGGTGAAACCGAAAGAATGACAGTTGTCCGCGTGGGTCAATTCAACCTGATTGCCGACGGTTTGTATCTCGATTTTAGTGCCGACACCCAAAAAGTTAAAGAACTGCAACGTCAGCCAGGTTCTAACGAGCTTAATGGCGCGTCAAACTTAATTAACGCCTCAAGTGGTGAAGTGGTCGCGTTTTCTCTTGATCCTGCAAAAGGTCAACTACTGAAAGCCCTAGTTGAAAAGCCAAACACCATGGAACGTATTGATCAGGGTGGAGTGATTGGTTACATCATTTTAAGTGTTGGTTTCTTGGCTATGCTTCTTGCGATCTGGCGATTCATTTATCTGGCGATGGTTAGTGCCAAGGTGAAGCGTCAGCTTAAGGGCTCAGAGGCCAATGAAAACAATCCGCTTGGACGTGTTATTAAGGTCTTCCACGATAACCAAAATGTCGACAACGAAACGATTGAGCTGAAACTTGGCGAGGCAATCCTCAAAGAGATTCCAGCAATCAACGCCTACGTTACTATGCTGAAAGTGATTGCTGTTGTAGCGCCGCTTATGGGCCTACTAGGTACAGTAACCGGCATGATCGAAACTTTCCAAGCGATTACGCTTTTTGGTACAGGCGATCCTAAGTTGATGGCGGGTGGTATCTCTACCGCTCTGATGACAACCGTTTTGGGTCTGGTGGTTGCGATTCCTGTGACCATTCTCCACAGCATGATTTCAACTCGTGCAGGCGGCGTTATCCATATCTTAGAAGAACAAAGTGCCGGTATGGTTGCTCAGCATCGTGAAGCCAACGGCGGCGGCGCGTAACAGCGCGCGCCTCGAATTAGCTAGGTAAGACAAGATGGATTTGTATTACTACATCACAGAGTCTGTCACCGCTTTCCGAGAAAGCGGTGGCTGGGTTCTAAAGTACATTGGCCTTGTCATGCTAGTCATGTGGGCGTTGATTCTTGAACGAATAGCTTACCTTTGGTTTGGTATGAAGAAAGATGTCAGC
>JBLHFB010000009.1:0-18063 GCA_047614865.1 Gammaproteobacteria bacterium
ACACAACGGTGTCACGGTAGCTACGTGCAGTAAGTTACTCTTGTCCGTGGGTTTTTACTAACAAACGTTTGCGCACGACTACTACTCGGTCAGTTTGTCCCTATTGGCCATAGATTCCAAGCCTAAGCGGCGCTAGGGTTGCTGTTAAATCGCACAGAATTTGAGTGTTCGTCGGCCATGTCGTTGAAGCTAAAGCCAAAACCTGACGCATTAGTCATGCCGTTGCGTGTTTGCTGTTGCAATATTTTGTAGCGCCAGTAGTGTCCTTTTGGGGTTTTGCGCTAGGAGTGCCTTGGCAGCTATAAAGTTGATCCTAATAAATGTCCAAAAGTTTCAAGGCGTCATTGATTGGAAGGGCAACATATCTGCCGTCCTCTAGTTTTTGTAAGGCGTCAGCCACGTCAAAGCCACAGTCGGCCGAGAAGTGCGTTTTAAGCCATGCTTCGCAAGCCGTATCCCGCTGCTTGATTCGCCTCGCGCATAAAGTGGCAGCCGAGTGAATCCGTTTAGATCAACCTTTACTTCTACCTCTCGTGAAGAACGCCCGGAAAATATCCTGTTGAGTTGGGCTTCGTCTAAACGGTTGTAATTAGCCCTATATGGGCATCGACATCAAGATGTGCAACGCTTTTGTTAGGGGCTACTCGCTGGGACTAGGCTTAAAGGTCATGTCGTTGTCCGGCGCATATGGCAGATAGCCTGATTTTATCTCCTCGGATACCTGATGAAAACTGAAGTGAAGTATTGCGTTGTATAGGCTGTAAAATTTCAAGAATAATTCCTCTGATTTCGGTGCAATATCCTTGGATAACGCCGAAATAAGTTCATTTCGCTATACGGGGATAAAGTGATACATCAACAAGAGTGGTCCAATAAGCAGTGGGCGTGCAAAGCTGAATATTGCGAAAGTTAACAAGAATCTCGCTAATGTGTAAGAATACGCCGGTTCAACTCGGAGGCGAACATGAAAAAACTAACAATTGGTGCTCTGGTTTTCGCAGGGACATCTGCCGCGGTAGCGGCGCCACAAGACTATAACCGACTAGATATTTTCGGTGGTGTAACTTCCACTACCTATGACTCACCGCCAGTTATCGGCTCTAACGATAGAAAGTTTGAGGGCTTTGATTTCAGCTTGCATCTAAACAAAACTTTCAAAGAAGATTTGATTTTTGATCTTGATATTAGGCGCGCTCACGTAAGTACTGACGATGATTTCGCGGTTGACATCACTACAATCAACACCTCGCTTGGCTATTTAGTTCGTGAAGATAATTACGACGGATCGCTGAAGCTTGGCTACGTTTCCAATGACTCAGACGTGATTCAAACCTCCGCGAGCATTTTTAGTGAAGGTGCCTTTGCTGAAGTCAACATGAGTTACCAGGTTGGCGAAACGACTTATATAGCTGGCTCGCATCGCCAGTTAATTGAGCGCAAAGATGGCCAAGGCGAAGGCGGTGTTACCACTGTTCGCCTTGTAGGCACATACGGCGAAGATGAAGACAATCAGACCCCATATGAGCTAGCTATTGCGAAGAAAGGCGATCTCTATATTGGCTCGTTTGAAATATTGCCTTTTGGTAACCGCGAAGACGATTATAACCAATACGGTGTCCGTCTAGAGCGCACCGACGGCGACGATCTCAACGGCAACGCCGTGTACTTCTTCCTTCGTGCCTATCCGGATGATTAAGCTTTAGTCAAAGCGTTACCAGCTTGCGGTTAACACTGCGCAGCTAGAAAAAACCCAGTAAGAAATTCTTACTGGGTTTTTTTATGCCCGAATACTTACTGCGCTTAGTGTTTTATTTATAAGGGGTCAGGCGAGCTAAGAACATCAACAATGGCGGCAGGAATAGAAAATCAATTACCAAAGCTATCAAAATCGTCATCAATGTCATTAAGGCCATCGAGGCAGTCATCATAAAGGCAGACTGAGCGAGTATCCCAAACCCGAGAATGAGCATTCCTGTGGTGAGTAGCAATGCCATCCCCACTCGCCTAAAGGCGTACTGAATAGCCTCTTCTGCGGTTGCGCCGTTTTCCCTGCGCGCCCTCTGGTATTTGCTTAATAGGTGCACTGTATCGTCGACCACAATCCCAAGTGTCATGCTGCCTACAATCGCTAGCGACATCCCTAGGCGGCCATCTATATAGCCCCAGAGACCAAACGCCATCACTAAAGGCAGCATATTTGGAATCATGCTAATGATGCCTAGCAAGGGCGCCCGAAGAACGATCATCAGCACTAAACAGATCAACAGCAGGGCGATAGAGGTGCCTTGAATCATTGATTCAAAATTTCGTTGAGCGATGCGGGCAAACATAATCCCAACACTGGTCCCATCGGTAACCATCCCGGCTGGTAGGTTGCTGGCGGCCCATTCACGCGCTTCTAAGTTAAGTTGCTCAAGTTTCCACGCTTCCATATTGTCGAGCAGCACAATGAAGCGAGTTCGTTGGCGGTCTTGATCAAACAAGGTGTTTAGGCTTAAGCCTTCTGGCAGTGACAGCTCGTAGAAAAATAGGTACTGAGCCGCAAGCTCTGAGCTCTCCGGGGTTTTGTACCAAGCCGGGTCGTCGCCGTGAAAGGTGCGGTTTAAGCGGCGATGCAGGGTGACAAAGCTTTCGACCTTTCGGGTCTCTGCTTTGGTTTCCCAGTACTCCGCGAATCGAGTGGCATGGGCAATGAATTCTGGAGAATTAACCCCGTCAGTCTCGCCCGAATCTAGGGAGAAAGAGATCATTTGCATACCAGACAGGTTTTCATTCATGAAATCCGTCGCGTTTCTAAACTTGATGTCTTCGTCGAAATATTTTGAATAGTCGTCGCCCATTCTGTTCAACGGCAAGCCGGTGGCTAGCAGAGCCATGCCAACTAATGTGACGACAAAGTATCGGCCGGGATAGCTGGTGATGCTCTTGCCCAGCTTCGTCATCAGCTCGTCGCCAGCGGTAAACTGGGCAACCACGGCTTTTTGAGGAAGTAAGATGATTAGTGCGGGAAGTAGTAGCAGTGACAAAACCATCGCTAACAGAACGCCAGCGGCGACAATATTTCCTAGGTCTCTAAACGGCGGGGAATCGCTGGTGTTGAGCGCCAAGAATCCAATTAGAGTAGTCGCGCTGGTAAGCATTACAGGTTGGATATTAACCCTCAGACTTTCCATCATCGCGCGATGCTTATCGCCCTTGCCAAGCTCCTGGTAGTAGGTCATTAGCACGTGTACGCAGTCGGCTACGGCAAGCGTCATGATTATCAGCAGCGATGCCATGGAGGCTGAGTTAATCACAATCCCCATATGCCCCGACGCGCCTGTTGCGCCGGCGGTAGCTAGGCCGATGGTAAGCATGGTGATGGCCGCGGGTACGGTGCTGCGAAAGAAGAACCAAAGGCAGAAGAAGACTGAAAAGTAGGCTAGCGGGTATAGCCAAGTCATGTCGTGACTCATCACCTCTGCCATCGCGTTGTTAAGTGCAATCACGCCGCTAACATGCAACTTGATGGTTGGGTATTTCGCTTCGAATGCATCGACAAGACCATATACCGCTTCGGAAGCGATTTGAACTTCTTGCTTCAAATCGTCTCTCGGAAGCGGGTTAATTGAACGTAGTGCTGCAATTTTGCCGTCTGACGACAGCATTCGATCTTTGAGGTCTTCACTGTTCATCGCCACCGCACGAATACGGTCTGCGTCGGCTTGGGTTATTTCGCCGTAGGCTGGTATTAACGGATCGATAATGATGTCGTCCGCTTCCGAATACATATGTTGGAAGTTAGCGACTGAGTCTACTCGCCGAGCAAAAGGAAGCAGCCAAGCTTTGTCGCTAAGCTCGCGGAGCGCCGTTAGATGGGTGGGAGTAAATAGGTCGCCTTCGAGTGCTTGAGCGGCAATGAAGACGACTTCTTTTTGCTCGTATACGTGCTCAATGTAGTCAAACGCAAGCAGGTCAGGGTTCTCTGGCCCGAAATAGACGCGATAATCCACCGTCATGGCGACTTTTGGCAAGCCGCTTGCCAGTGCGGCCACTACCATCATAGAGGCCAGAATTGCCTGCCAAGGGTGGTAGATAATCCAGTTTCGTAGCGCTTGCCAATCGTTTTTCATTGAGTTTCCCTAATAAAGTTCGCTTTATTATACTATTGTTGCGTTGCCGCATATTGGTTTCAAAGGCATGGAGTGGGCGGCGACTCGGCCGAGAAAACTCGGCGCTACACTGTTTTGCTGCATCGCACAAAAAAGAGTAGAATGGCCGGATTAGTCATCCAATTTGGAGCCGTCATGGCAAAGCAACAGAATTCAATCCTCGGCAATATTAAAGACGTATTGCAGGGGGGGGCGCGTATCGGTAAAACGGCGCAGGTGCTTGGTTTTACTGGCTTCAACTGGTTGCGTGGGAACCGTCCGCCGCCGGCCCGCTTGGTGCGTCAGACCTTCGAAGAGCTGGGTGCTACCTATATTAAGTTAGGCCAGTTTATTGCTAGCTCGCCTTCTTTGTTCCCTAGCGACTACGTCCGCGAATTCGAAAACTGCCTTGACTCAGTAGAGTCGCTGCCGTTTTCTGTGATCAAAAAGACTGTTGAGAAAGAGTTGGGTCACCCGTTGACCGAGGTCTATGCGAGTGTTGACGAGCAACCTTTAGCGTCGGCTTCAATTGCTCAGGTCCATGCGGCACGTCTTCTTACCGGCGAAGACGTTGTGATTAAAGTGCAGAAGCCAGGCGTTCAAACTGTACTGCTGACTGATTTCAACTTCCTCTACGTCGCCAGTAAGATAATCGAACTCTTCGTTCCTGCAACCAAGCGTGCAGTGATGTCAGATATCGTTGCTGATATTCAGGCGACGATGCTTGAAGAGTGTGATTTTGTTCAGGAAGCCAAGAACATCGAAATGTTTGACGCCTTTCTGAAGCGCACCAATAACGTGATGTCAGCCGTTCCCAAGGTGTATTGGGAAGCAACTAGCACTAGAGTTCTGACTATGGAACGGTTCTATGGCGCACCAGTAACCGATTTGGAAGCGATCCGTAAGTATTCGGACCATCCGGATATGACTTTGGCGATGGCGCTAAACACCTGGTTCTCCAGCCTTGTTGAATGCCAATTCTTCCATGCGGATTTGCACGCTGGCAACATGATGATTCTGCAGGATGGGCGAATTGGCTTTATCGATTTTGGAATCGTTGGTCATATTCGCGGCGAGAGCTGGCAGGCGATGGTCAAATTTATCGAAGCGCAGCAAAGCATGGACTATCAAACCATGGCTGAGTCGATGGTGGTGATTGGTGCTACCGGCGACGATGTTGACCCCAAAGTTCTAGCTCGCGACTTACGTAACCTTATAGAAGGCGTAGATTCGATTGACCCAGTTGGGATGATGGAAGGCAAAGTTAACGAGAAAGAAGTAAACGATATGATGATGTCGATCGTTGGCATCGGCAAGCGTCACGGAATTAAGTTTCCGCGTGAATTTGCCTTGTTGGTTAAACAGTTTTTATACTTCGATCGTTATGTAGATTTGCTTGCGCCGGGCATGTCAATGTTTGGCGACGACCGCATCCAGATGATTCAGTGATCTCTAGGCTGCTTGCCTAGGCGGTTTTTGAGAAACTCAATTCCCGTCGGCACGGAGTCGCCACCGACGAAAAACATACTTAAGTGGGCCCGAAAGCGATGAACGTACATGTCGGTTTCCGCTCCCGCAGCATCCAACGCAGCCTTAAACTCTGTGGCGTGGTCAATTGGCGTAATGAAGTCGAGCTTGCCGTTGTAGAAGTAGAACGGTGGATCGTCCGCGCTTGCGTAGGTTATCGGCGAGGCATCGGCAAAGCGTTGCGGGTCGTCTGCGAGCTTTGCACCGACAAATTCGGCAACCAATTTGCTGTCACCATAGTTGCGTAAATCAGCCGGAATACCACCGGCAACCACGGCTTGAATCCGAGCCTTGTCGCCGCCATGCGGTGAGTCTATATCGTCCCCTTTGCTGATTGCTCCTAGCATTCCCGCTAGATGCGCGCCAGACGAGTAACCCCATGCCGCCATTTTTTTGCTATTTGCGCCGTAGCTAGCCGCATTGTCACGAAGCCATTTCGTCGCCAACTGCACATCGTGTATCTGGGCGGGGAACTGGTGATCTGGAGCAAAGCGATAACTGATATTGAAGACAACGAAACCGCGTTCCGCAACGGTTTCCGCGAGCGAATCGGTGTCGCTTCGTGAACGCCTCGTCCAGCCCCCACCGTGGATCATAATGACCGCAGGGTAGATCTCGTTGTTGTTAGGCCTGATAATGTCGCCCATTAGCTCTTGTGGCCAATCAGCAGGGGTGTACACAACACCGTCGGTTCGCTTGGTATCAATAACGCTGTATTCGCTAGGGCCGTGCAAGCTCGAAGTCGTACAGCCAGACAGCGTGACGAAACCCATTAAAAGCAAAATGGCTCCGAAAGAGCGGTTAGAAAGTAGCATTAGATTCTCCATAGGGTGACTTAGCTTACGCTAATCAAATTCGCGTGGATTCGAGTGCATCTAGCAGCGTGAAAAGTCGTAGTATGAGAGTTACTACTCTCACAATCGCGGAGCTCCTGAGCTCCGCCCTTAACTAAGGCGACATATGCCTCCCGCAATTGTCCGGCGTTTGATTTCTGTTCCCGCGGTTCTATTGGTCGCCACATTCCTGTGGTCAACCATGTTGCTTTGGCTACCGCTGCTTTGGCTGGTCGACAAAATGGCTGGCAAGTCTTATTGGAGAGCGACGTTTTTCCTTACTTGGTTCACGCTAATGGATAGCATCGGCATACTCGCCTTGCTCTTGTCTTGGTTGAGTCTGCCCTTGGTTGGTAAAAGTGGCTTAGAAAGGCAGACATTAGCAATCCAGCGTTTTTGGGCGGCAGGGGTTTGGAGCGGTGCGGTAATCGCTTTTAGGGCGTCGATACGTGTCACAGGCGAAGACTCGATTTTGCCGATGCCAGCGGTTATTTTGCCGAGGCATACCAGCCTAGCCGATACCATGCTGGCCCAGCTCGTTATCCAAAAGCCCTACAAAACGCTTTTACGCTATGTACTGAAACAAGAGCTACTTTGGGAGCCTTGTCTTGATATTGCCGGCAATCGTCTCCCGAATGTTTTCGTAAAACGTAACTCTGGCAACGTGGAGCGTGAGCTTGAGCAAATTTCTCAGGGCGTAGCCGACTTGGGCCGCGACGAAGGCATATTGCTGTATCCCGAAGGCACGCGCTTTAACCCCAAGTTGTCGCAAAGCATTAAGAGCAAAATGGCAGGGCAGATTGATCCAAATGGCCCTATCGCCAGTCTAGAGCATGTGCTCCCTGCCAAGCCGGCGGGGTTGTTCACTATTTTGGATGCGGTGCCAGACTTAGACGTAGTGTTTATGGCGCATGTTGGCTTTGATTCGTTCAGAAATTTGAGCGACCTAACCAACGGCACTGCACTAGACACGGTATGCAAAGTTCATTGCTGGCGAGTTGCGGCTCGCGATATTCCTGCTGAGCTAGACGCGCGCTCTGAATGGCTAGCGAAGGAATGGAAGAAGATGGACGAAATGGTTGTAGAGCTGTCGTAAAACGCTGGAGAGTTCTATGTGGTTAGTTCTGCCATTCTCTCTGAGCCTAAGAGTATTAGTTCTATTTCTTGGATCATTCGTTCCGCAATCGCTTCTTGGCCATCTTTATCTGTTTCTAGGGCATTTGCACCCAGGCCAAATACAATCGTTACGATCGCTTCTGCGGTCAGATGGCTATTAAAATTAGCCAGACCAGTCCGTTCGGCGTTTCGGTCAAGGCCTTCTGCCATCTCTTCAATCGCGTAGCTAATCGTGTTGCGAATCGCACGGCGAAAGCTGTCACTTCCAGCACGCTCACGCAAAACCATATGGAACAGTTGGGGATTTGCGGTTACGTGTTGGAAAAAGGCCTCAATCGAAATGCGGACTCGATTTTTAGGTTCAGCTACCCTTTTGCGAGCATCGCTAATAAATTGAGTTAGCCCTTCGCCAGCTATGTTGACCAAGGTTAGCCCGAGGTCTTCCATGTCAAAGAAATGGCGATAGAAGGAGTTGGGCGCAATTCCTGCCTCTCGCGTCACTTCACGCAGGCTAAGCTCACCAAAGCTACGGTTATCGGCTAGCAAAGCGAGAGCCGAATCCATGATTTGTTGGCGAGTCCTGGCCTTTTGATCGGAGCGGTTGCCCATTGTGTGTTTGCCTAGCCTAGAATGCTTTCTACTGTCGAGCGAACCAGTGGCGTGGTCGCAAGCAGGGTGGTGGTGTCGATGTTTATATCGCCGCCGTCCAGCTCGGTAACAATCGCGCCGGCTTCTCGCATGATGACGGTTAGCGCTGCAATATCGAGAATATTTAGGTCGGATTCCACAATCACTTCGGCTTTGCCGCTAGCAAGCAAGTGGTAGTGGTAAAAGTCGCCGTAGCCACGAACGCGGTGAACGCTTTGTACCAGCGCGCCCAAGTTGTTCCATTGCTCTGTGCCAGCAATCGTAGCGATATTGCCCATCGACAGCGTAGATAGGTCAAGGTCGGGAATGTTGCTTACTTGAATTGGCTTGCCGTTCATAAAGGCACCTTGGCCCTTTGCAGCCCAAGCAAGTTCGTTAAACATCATCCCATTTGAAACGCCAACCACTAACTCGCCTTTGTGCATAAGCGCGATCTGGGTTGAGAAGAATGGATACTGACGAACAAAGCTCTTGGTGCCATCAATCGGGTCGATCAGCCAAAGGTAGTCCGCGTCGGCGTTGGTTTTTCCAGTTTCTTCGCCGTAAAAGCCGTGCTCTGGAAATGCGCCAAGAATGATTTTTTTAATTGCCTTTTCAGTCTCGACATCCGCAATGGTTACCGGTGTGCGATCTTCCTTAATTTCTACTTCAACGTTGCGATCGTAATAATAGCGGACCACTTTTTCAGCGGCGGCAGAGGCTTGTAGAGCGACGTCAAGAAATTCTTGGTAAGACATGGTAATTCCAATAAAAAGTTGCCGCCATTATACGAGACCTTAGCCCTGCTTGTGCAAAGGCCTCTATCGTTATTTTGCGGGGCTATAAACGAAGAAACCCGACACATGGCCGGGCTTCTCGTTGTAACTAAGGCTTGAAAGGCTTAGGCGCCGATCATTGCCTGACCACAAACGCGAACTAAGTTGCCAGATACGCCAGAAGAACCCGGTGTTGAGAAGAAGGTAATCAGCTCCGCTACGTCTTCAGGTTGGCCGCCTTGGCTCAGTGAGCTTAGACGACGAGCGCCTTCGCGCAATGCAAATGGCATAGCAGCTGTCATGCGTGTCTCAATAAAGCCTGGGCCAACAGCGTTGAAGGTGATGCCGTTCTTCGCTTGAGCTTTTGACTGAGCTTGAACGTAGCCGATCATTCCGGCTTTGGTTAGGCCGTAGTTGGTTTGGCCGCCGTTACCAGCGATACCCGCTACAGACGCTAGCGTTACTACACGGCCGTCTTTACGGATAATGCCTTCGCCTAGCAATACTTCGTCGATATCGAAAATAGCTTGCATGTTAATGGCGATAACCATGTCCCATAGGTGCTCTTTCATGTTCTGAAGTTTCTTGTCGCGGGTAACGCCAGCGTTGTGAATAACGATATCAACGCCGCCGAAGTTCTCTTTCAAGAAGTCAGCAATAATCCGTGGAGCATTGTCGTCAGTGATGTCCAGCGGAAGCGCTGTACCGCCAACCTTAGCGGTGGTGGCGTTTAGCGTGTCTAGATCAAATGGAACATCTAGGCAGACAACGTGAGCGCCTTCAGCCGCTAGGCGAACTGCTGTTGCTTCACCAATACCGCGAGCAGCACCGGTTACTAGCGCAACTTTTCCTTTCAATGCGTCGGTATAAGGAACAGCTGATGGCGCTTTAACAGCCTTAGTTACGCGCATGTTCTGGCCGCTTACAAAAGCCGAGCGGGTAGACAGGAAGAAGCGCAATGGGCCTTCAATCTTGGCTTCAGCGCCTGGCTCAACGTAGATAAGGTTAGCCGTAGCGCCTTTGCCACCGATTTCTTTACCGACTGAGCGAACGAAGCCTTCGATAGCCCGGGCGCAGACAGAGGTCTTAACGTCTTTCTCTAGCTCAGGAACGCGGGCAAGAACAACAACACGTCCGTGGGTGTTGATTTTGCGCATCCACGGCTGGAAAAAGTTGTATAGCGCTTTAAGATCACCAGTCGATGTAACGCCGGTTGCATCAAATACTAGCGAGTCAGCTTTAAGCCCTTTTGGCACCGCATGAGGCGCTAGTACAGTGGCAGCGGTCCCCGCTTTTTCCGCGGCAGAAACTAGGATCGGTGTTTGCTCGTTGTAACCCGGCACAACTAGGTCAGCGCCCATGTCGGCGATAACTTTCAACATGATGTCAGTCGCAAAGCCGTTAGGCACAGCGCCAACAAGCGATTTCTTGCCAGCAAGAGCTTGGGCTTCATATGCGCCGCGGGTGCGTTTCAGCGGAGTTGGCTGAGGAATTGGCAGGCCAAGTGTCTTAATAAGATTGTTGGTCGTGGGGTTTTGGCTTAGTTCTAGAATAAAGTCGCTCATTACTCAGCTCGTTATGTTGCAATGCAGGAAGCGCGAAAGTTTACCGGTATTAGCGCTTGGTGCAATGTTTTAGCGACATGGGCCTGATTCTCTCCGGTCAATAACTGTAGCTTGCTGATTTCCCTGAACAAGCTCGCTGGTTCATAATGCTTGTATGGACTTTGTAAAACTATTTCGCGACAGCGCGCCCTACTTACACGCCCACCGAGGTAGCACCTTGGTGGCTTGGCTGCCTGGTGAATTGCTGGCCGATCAGTCTCGTCTCCAACAGCTGGCGCAGGATCTACTGCTTTTGCACACGCTTGGCATTCGCTTGGTGCTGGTTCCGGGATGCCGGCCGCAAATTGAAGCGCGCTTGGCGTTAGCAAACTTGACGAGTGCGTTTCATGCAAACGAACGGATTACCTCGCAGGATGCACTTCCGCATGTGATTGATGCAGTTGGCACTGCGCGCCTACAAATAGAAACAGCCTTGAGTCGCGGCTTGGCAAACACCCCAGGGAGCTACGAATCGCCCAGCGTAGTGGCTGGTAACTTCGTGACAGCTCAACCTCTAGGGGTTCGTGAGGGTGTCGACTTTCAATTCACCGGTGTTCTTCGGCGGGTGAACAGCGAGGCTATTGAGCGGGCTCTAGACGCAAACTCTATTGTGCTGGTCAGTGCTATTGGAACCTCGCCAAGCGGCGATCAATACAACCTCTCTTCGCAAGCATTGGCTGTGGCGACCAGTTCAGCAATTGGCGCGGACAAATTGGTCTTGTTCAGCGAGCAGCCGATTGATAGTGACGGCGAGCAGAAAGCTCTGAATGCCAAGCAGGCAGGCCAGTCTGATAACGGTCTGGTGCGGTCTGCTGCCGAAGCAGTCGCGCGCGGCGTGAGCCGTGTGCATTTGCTAGACGCTTGCCATGACGGCAGTCTACTTAAAGAGCTGTTTACTCGTGATGGTGACGGCTTGCTAGTCTCCGATAGCCATTACGACAGCCTTCATAGCCCCTCGCTTGATGACGTGCCGGGTATTTTGGCGCTAGTTGAACCACTTGAAGAAGCCGGGATTTTGGTTTCTCGTAGCCGTGAGCAAATTGAGCTAGAGCTCGATAGGTTTGTGGTTTTGGAGCGCGATGGAATGGTTGTTGGTTGCGCAGCGTTAGCTCAATTTGATGAGAGTGGAGTGGGCGAGCTTTATTGTTTTGCGGTACATCCGGATTACCGTGGACGCGGCCTAGCCGGTGAATTGCTTACTGCTGTAGAAGGGCGCGCAGCGGTTACCGGTGTCACCCAATTATTTGTGCTCACGACCCGCACCGCAGACTGGTTTCGCGAGAACGGTTTCGAGTCCAGTTCGGTTGGAAAATTGCCCGAGCCGCGCCGAGAGATTTATAACGCTGAGCGTAACGCGCTAATTTACGTCAAAGATTTGGTCTAGAGGTGCGCATACCGCGAGTTTTTACTGAGCAGACGTTAGCGCTCGGACAAGAAGTGGCTCTCAGTTCCAGCGCTAGCCAGCACTTGGCCAAAGTTCTTCGAATGCAGACAGGTGAGCGGGTTGCATTATTTAATGGCGGCGCCGGCGAATACGTCGGGCCGATTATTTCTGCCAGTAAGTCCGCAGTATCAATCCACCTAGACGAGTTTTTGGAGCGTGACGTTGAATCTCCGCTGCAGATCACCTTGTTACAGGGCGTATCGCGTGGCGAGCGGATGGACTACACCATTCAAAAAGCAGTCGAGTTGGGTGTGACCGCGATTCGCCCGCTGTTTACAGAGCGCACCGTTGTTCGCTTGAAGGGTGAACGTCTAGAAAAGCGGATGGTGCATTGGCGGGCGGTTATTGTTTCTGCTTGCGAACAATGTGGCCGATGTGTTGTGCCTGAATTGCTGCCGGCATTAGATTTCTCGACATACTTGGGTCAACGAGAAGCTAACGAGAAAATAACATCGTTGTTGCTCAATCCGGTGGGTGCAGCGCCGTTGAGTGAGCTGCGCGGCACAGATCAAATCGAATTGCTGATTGGTCCCGAAGGTGGCTTAAACGGCCAAGAAATCAGCGAATCGATTGATGCGGGTTTTGCCAGCGTACTGCTAGGGCCGAGAGTGTTACGAACCGAAACAGCAGGCGTGGTTGCTTTGTCTGTATTACAAGCCACAATGGGCGACATATGAACAGGCCGCTACAAGTAGATGCCTGTTCATACCAAAGCTAAAACGCTGTTCTAGGTCTTTCCTTCCAGCTGAGCAACAATCGCTGGATTTTCCAATGTCGAAATATCCGATGTAATCTCCTCACCTTTGGCGATGCTGCGAAGCAAGCGGCGCATTATTTTCCCTGAGCGTGTCTTCGGTAGGTTGTCGGCAAAACGAATCTCGTCAGGTTTGGCAATCGCTCCAATTTCCTTGGCAACCCAGTTACGCAGCTCTTGCAACAAGGGGTCGTCTTGGCTCGGACGCTCGCCTTTGCAGGTCACGAAAGCAAATACCGATTCTCCTTTAACATCGTGCGGTTTGCCGACCACGGCGGCTTCAACAACGCGTTCATGGCTCACTAATGCCGATTCAATCTCCATGGTGCCGAGGCGATGGCCAGATACGTTGAGTACATCGTCAATCCGACCCATGATCCAAACGTAGCCGTCAGCGTCAAAGTGGGCGGAGTCGCCAGCAACGTAGTATTTGCCGTCGAACATGCTCCAGTAGGTGTCGTAATAGCGCTGGTCGTTTCCCCAGACTGTGCGAAGCATGAAAGGCCAGGGTTTGCGGATTACAAGATATCCGCCTTCGTGTGGATTGGTGATCGACTCGCCGGCTTCGTCAACAATATCCACTGCTATCCCTGGCAGCGGTTTGGTACAAGAGCCGGGTTTGGTGGCAGTAACGCCGGGAACGGGGGCGATCATTTGAGCGCCGGTCTCGGTTTGCCACCACGTATCGACGATTGGGCATTGCTGCTTGCCGATCACGTTGTGGTACCACATCCACGCTTCCGGGTTGATTGGCTCGCCTACGGTGCCAAGCAGGCGGATGCTGCTTAGGTCGTATCGGTTAGGCCACTCGTCACCAAATTTCATCAACGCTCGAATGGCGGTTGGTGCGGTATAGAAAATACTGACTTTATGCTGTTCTACCATTCGCCAGAAGCGGCCAGCATCGGGAACCATCGGGGCACCTTCGTACATAACGATAGTCGAGCCGGCGGAAAGCGGACCGTAGCAAACGTAACTATGGCCTGTGATCCAGCCAACGTCTGCGGTACACCAGAAAACATCGTCAGGTTTCAGGTCCATTACCCACTCATTGGTGCAATGGGTGCCTAGGAGGTAGCCGGCTGAGCTGTGTTGGATTCCCTTGGGCTTGCCTGTGGACCCTGATGTATAAAGCAAGAACAGAGGGTGTTCGGCGCCTACCCACTCAGGCTCGCATTCGGTTGCTTGATTCGCTACCGCATCGTGCCACCAGATGTCGCGCCCCTCAACAAAGCCAACTTTGTGGCCCGTGCGCTTATGCACGAATACCGTTTTCAGCGTTCCGCAGCCGCTAGATAACGCGTCGTCAGTGGCTTCCTTTAGTTCAACAGTGCTACCGCCGCGGTGGGCCCCATCGGCCGTGATTAGGGCTACAGCGCCTGTATCTTCAATTCGGTCACGCAGTGCATTAGCTGAGAAGCCGCCAAAAACCACTGAGTGAATAGCGCCAATCCGTGCGCAGGCCTGCATGGCCACAACCGCTGCAGGTTCCATCGGCATATAGATGATCACACGGTCGCCACTGTTGATTCCGTTTGCTTTTAGAGCGTTTGCAAATTGGCACACCCGGGTGTGCAAGTCGGAATAAGTGAGAGTTTGAGAGTCGCCAGGCTCACCCTCGAAAATAATCGCCGCTTTGTCGCCCATGGTTTCCAGGTGGCGGTCAATGCAGTTATACGACACGTTGAGTGTGCCGTCGGCGAACCAGTTGTAATGCGGGGCGTTGCTTGAATCTAAAGTTTTGCTAAATGGGGTCTTCCAAGCGAGCTTAGTCCGGGCTTGGTCGGCCCAGAAGCCTTCATGGTCTAATTCAGCGTGTGCGTGGAGAGCAGCGAGTTTTTCGGTGTTCAGATTGGCTTGTGCTGTGAACTCTGGGGATGGTTCAAATAGGCGATTTTCTTTAAGAACCGAGGTGATTTTATCGTTTTTCATGCTGTCTCCTGAGTGTGATCAAACTGGCGTATGCAGTATAGCGGCCAGGGATTGGGTGACAAGCGTATCGAGACAATGCCGGCAGCTAGATTACGCGCGTCTTCGTGGCGTTTACTTAGGAGTTGGACACAAAAAAGCCCGCATTAGCGGGCTTTTTTGTGGAAACAACAAGTAATAAATTACTTGATCTTGGCTTCCTTGTAATCAACGTGCTTACGTATAACAGGGTCATACTTCTTAAGCACCATTTTTTCTGTGGTGTTCTTCTTGTTCTTCACTGTCGTGTAGAAGTGGCCTGTGCCGGCAGAAGATACGAGTTTTAATTTTTCACGCATTGTTCAGCTCCTACTTAAGCTTTGATGCCGCGGGCACGGACGTCTAGAAGTACGGCGTCAATGCCGTTCTTGTCGATGATACGAATACCTTTAGAAGAAACGCGCAGTGAAACATAGCGGTTTTCTTTTTCTACCCAAAAACGCTTATTGTGTAGATTAGGCAGAAAACGACGCTTGGTCTTGTTCTGTGCGTGTGACACGTTATTACCGGTGGTAGGGCGCTTACCAGTAACCATACAAACTTTGGACATTGCTCAATTCCTGTAAGGGGATTGCTGTCGAAACTGGCCCTGCAGAGCGCAATAAATGCGTCGAGTGGGGCGAAAGAGGCGCGATTTATACCAACCTCAATTCGATTTCGCAAGCGATAATTCGGCTATCTGTTAGCAAGGGTTATCTTAATCCACGTTCTGCTAGCGATACTGTCTCGCCATCGCCTACTACGATGTGGTCCAGAACCTTGATATCCACCAGCGATAACGCGGACTTAAGGCGTTTGGTGATGTTTTTATCTTGAATGCTGGGTTCGGCAATTCCACTAGGGTGATTATGTGCGAAAACCACGGCTGCGGCATTATGTTTCAACGCTTTCTTCACGATTTCGCGCGGGTATACGTTGGTAGAGTTGAGCGTGCCGAAAAACAGTTTGTCAAACGAGATCGCTCGATGGCGAGTATCTAAGGAAAACATCGCAAAGACTTCTCGAGCGTAAAGTCGCAGCTCCAAGCTAAGATAGTTTTTCATCGCGGCAGGATTTTCAACCGCATTGCCACGCTGGATAGAGGCTTCGAAATAGCGGCGGGACATATCTGTTGAAGCCTGAAGTTGCACGTACTTCGCGTCACCTAAGCCCTGTGCTTCGCAGAAATCAGGATGCGAAGCGTTGAGTAGGGCGGGTAGGCTGCCAAAATTCTAGAGTGAATACCTTTCTATATCAAACACGTACAAGACGGCAGCCCCAACTCGCAGGAATGTCGCTAGTAGCTCGGCGTCACTCAAAGCGTTAGCGCCAAGATTTGAGGAGTTTTTCTCTAGGTCGGTCTTCGGCCGGCCAATTCTTAATTGCCGTTGCTCATCTCGGCTGCTACATCGTATCGCTTCATTGAGAAGTGGGTGGTGAGTTACTATAGCGCACCTTATACAGACGAAGAGTTTGGGTGCGTGAGCGGATTAAACGGAAAGAAAATACTGCTTGGGGTAACCGGCGGAGTAGCGGCATATAAATCGGCAGATTTAGTGCGTCGCCTTATTGAGCGCGGCGCTTTGGTCCAAGTTGTAATGACTGATGCGGCTCAGAAATTCATCACTCCGCTAACAATGCAGGCATTGTCGGGCTCTGAAGTCCGCACTTCTTTGTTAGATACCGCCGCGGAAGCCGCGATGGGCCATATTGAGTTGGCTCGATGGGCTGATGCGATTCTGATTGTCCCCGCTAGCGCAGACTTTTTAGCGCGCCTACGCGTGGGCATGGCTAACGATTTGCTAACCACGCTTTGTTTAGCCAGCGACCGTCCGCTGATGCTGGCGCCAGCAATGAATCAACAGATGTACGCTGCTGCCTCTACTCAAGACAACCTGCGACTGCTCCAGCAACGCGGGGCAATACTAATTGGGCCTGCCTCGGGTGAGCAGGCTTGTGGCGATGTTGGCTTAGGGCGAATGGTTGAGCCGAGTGCGATTGCTGACGAAATGGCTAAATACTTCTACGCTGGTCCGCTAAGTGGCGTCAACGTGCTGTTAACTGCAGGGCCAACGCGTGAACAAATTGACCCGGTGCGATATATAAGCAACAACAGTTCTGGGAAAATGGGCTATTCCGTCGCCAAGGCAGCGGCCGAACTAGGCGCCAAGGTAACTCTTGTCAGCGGTCCAACGGCTCTGCCACCACCCAGTTCTGCTAGATGTATAGCTGTTTCGTCGGCAGCAGAAATGTATGGCGCAGTCATGAAGAATATTGAGCACAACGATATTTTTATTGCCACTGCCGCGGTTGCAGATTATCGGCCAGCAGAACAGACCAGCAGCAAGATCAAGAAGACAGATGGTGCCCCGCAAATAGACTTAGAGCAGACCGCAGATATATTGGCGACAGTAGGGCAACGATTTCCCCGTGTTTTCACGATTGGCTTTGCTGCCGAGACTGATGATTTGCTTACCTACGCGCGCGGCAAACTAGAGCGAAAGAAGCTAAATATGGTGGCTGCAAATTGGGTGGGCGATGGCGTGGCGTTTGATCAGCCAAACAATGCACTGACTGTGGTTACCGAAGATGAAGAAATTGAATTGCCTGAGCTTCCAAAAGAAGAGCTAGCGAGAGCGTTGATGGCTTTAATAGTCGAACGCTATATAGAACAACAAGAGAAGAAATAATGACAGCGCAAGTTGAGCTAAAAATCCTAGACCCTCGTTTAGGAACTGAATTCCCGTTACCGGATTACGCGACTCCAGGCTCTGCCGGGATTGATCTGCGTGCCTGCTTAGATGAAGCACTGGTGCTTGGGCCGGGGCAAACCCAATTGATTCCGACTGGAATGGCTATTCATATGGACGATCCTAATATGGCGTCGGTTATCCTGCCTCGTTCTGGTTTAGGGCATAAGCACGGGATTGTTTTGGGAAATTTAGTTGGTTTGATCGACTCTGATTACCAAGGGCAGCTTTTTGTGTCTTGCTGGAACCGCGGCAGCGACCGCTTTACGGTAGAGGTTGGTGAGCGCATTGCCCAGCTGATGTTTATTCCCGTAATACAGCCAAGTTTCACGCGGGTTGAAGAATTTAGCCCAAGCCAGCGCGGCGAAGGTGGATTTGGTTCCACAGGGAAAGCGTAATGCCATTAGATTCTACTCAAGCGATGCAGATCGCTAATGTACTTAGCGAAGCGCTCCCGTATATCCAGCGTTTCAGTGGCAAAACCGTTGTCATTAAATACGGCGGCAATGCGATGACCGAGCCCCACCTAAAAGAGGGCTTTGCTCGCGACGTGGT
>JBLHFB010000010.1:0-17848 GCA_047614865.1 Gammaproteobacteria bacterium
ATTTTGTTGCTTTTCTGCCTTGGCCTTTGCAATCGCGGCTTGGGCAGTAGACATCTTATGCTCTGAGCTTTCTGGGCCTTGATCCGCTTTGGCTGCCTTAGCTTTAGCAATTGCCGCTAGCGCAGGTGTCTCGGCAGGCGGCCTGCCAGCCTGCTCAGTTTTAGTCGCAGCGGCACGGGCTTTAGCGGCGGCTATTGCGATAGCTGCAGCACCGATTGGTTTGGCTTCATCAGTATTTGTTGGGGTAGAAACACCAGCACTGGCAGCGGCGCCTTTACTGGCAGCCTTTTTAGCAGCGGAACGAGCCATCGCAGCTTGTACTGCCGCTTTTTGGCTGCTGGCATCTGTACCCATCGCGGCTTTTCGTTCTTCGGCGCGCTTGGCTTTTTCAGCCGCTTCGCGATCGATTCGGGTTTGGCGAGCTTCGTGGCGTTCTTTAGCCGCGTTGGCCTTTTTCTTATCTTTCTCTTGCTGCCATATTTCGCTTTTCGCAAAACGGTAATACTGCACAAGCGGAATATGGCTAGGGCAAACGTGGGCACAACAGCCGCACTCAATACAGTCGAAAAGGTTGTATTCCTGAATCTTGTCGAAGTCTTTTGACTTGGCGTACCAGTACATTTGCTGCGGTACAAGGTTCACCGGACAGACTTCGGCGCAAGAACCGCAGCGGATGCATGGCATCGCGTCTTCAGTGCTGGGCTTTACTTCGTCGGCAGTGGTGACCAGCAGGCAGTTGGTGGCTTTAACCAAGGGGATTTCGTCGGTTTGTAACCCAAAGCCCATCATTGGGCCGCCCATAATCAGGCGCTCCGCTTCGTGGGTGTAACCACCAGCGAAGGCAACCAACTCGGCTACCGGCGTGCCAATTCTGGCTTCAACGTTTAGCTGCTTTTCGACACCACGACCGGTAACGGTAACGATCCGAGAAACCAGCGGTTGGCCGTTGTGCACTGCTTGGTAGATTGCTGCTGCGGTGCCGACGTTTTGGCAAACAACGCCGACTTCTAAAGGCAACCCGCCGGCAGGGACTTCTTTGTCGGTGAGAACCTTAATTAGCTGCTTCTCACCGCCTTCTGGGTAGATGGTGGGAGTGACAATAATATTGGTGTCAGTCCTGCCGGAGCTCTGTAGTGCTGAGTGCATGGCACTGCGGGCTTCGGGCTTATTGTCTTCAATTCCGATCAGACACTGCTTGGCACCTAAAGCGTGCATGATGATTTCAATGCCAGCGATCACGTTGTCTGCGTATTCACGCATCAAGCGATCGTCGCAGGTAATGTAAGGCTCACATTCTGCGCCATTAAGAATCAGGGTTTCGACTTGGTTTTGCGGGCCGGGATTGAGTTTGACGAACGACGGAAACGCGGCGCCTCCTAAACCCACAATTCCAGCCTCACGAACAAGATTTCGCAAGTGACTTGGGTCAACTTGGCTAATGTCTTGACCTGCGTAGTGCTCTAGCGTTGGCGCCGCTTCGTCGAGTCCGTCGGACTCAATGATGATGCACTCGCCCTTCAAGCCGGAAGGGTGGGCAATCGGATGCTCGGTAATCGCAACCACGTGGCCAGAGATCGACGCGTGAATTGGAGCTGAAATATAACCTTCAGCACGGGCGATTTTTTGCCCACGTAGAACACGCTCGCCAACTTTCACCAAGGGTTTAGCAGGCGCGCCAATATGCTGGGCCAATGGCAGAACCACACGTTGCGGCAAGGGTGCGACAACGATCTTGGTTTGGTTGGAGAGGTATTTATGCTGCGGTGGATGCAGGCCGCCCGGAAAGGTAAAGGTTTGGGTCATTAGTGCAACGACTCTTGTCCTTTTTCGGGGAATGGCCATTTCCAGTTGTTGACCGTGGTGGGGATTGCCACCATGTCGATCACGTCTACTGGGCAGGGTTCCACGCAAAGCTCGCAGCCGGTGCATTCGTCGGTAATAACGGTGTGCATTTGCTTGGCAGCGCCGAGAATCGCATCTACTGGGCAGGCTTGAATGCACTTGGTGCAGCCGATGCAATCGGCTTCATCAATCACTGCAACCATTGGCGGCTTTTCTGTGCCGTTCTCTGCGTTGAGTTCTTTTGATTCTAGCCCTAGTAAGTCAGCCAATGCATCAACACCGGCCTGGCCGCCTGGTGGGCATTGGTTGATATCCGCTTCTTCGGCAGCAATCGCCTCGGCGTAGGGGCGGCAACCGGGGTAACCGCATTGGCTGCATTGGGTTTGTGGCAGAACAGCATCGATTCTATCAACCAGCGGATTGCCTTCCACTTTAAAGCGGATTGAGGCGTATCCAAGTAGCAGGCCAAAGGCCGCGGCTAGTCCACAGAGGGCAAGTATCGCGAACATGCTTTAACCCTTTACCAAGCCAGAGAAGCCCATAAAGGCGAGTGACATCAAGCCAGCGGTAATCATCGCGATGGCTGGGCCTTTGAACGCAACGGGCACTTCGGCCACTTCAATTCGCTCACGCATGGCGGAGAACAGAATCAATACGCCAGAGAAGCCAACCGCTGCACCAAAGCCCGAAACGAGGGTTTGAATGAAGTTGTAGTCTTCTTGAATGTTGATTAGAGCAACGCCCAAAACTGCACAGTTGGTGGTGATCAGCGGTAGGAAAATACCCAGCACTTGATACATCAAGGGGCTAGTTTTGCGAATCACCATCTCGGTAAATTGCACAACCACAGCAATCACTAGAATGAAGGAAATGGTTTGCAGGTATTCAATCCCCAGCGGAACCAGCAGCCAATGCTGAACCATCCATGTACAAACGGAAGAAAGTGTAAGTACAAAGGTGGTG
Source organism: Gammaproteobacteria bacterium (assembly GCA_047614865.1). Classification (GTDB taxonomy): domain Bacteria; phylum Pseudomonadota; class Gammaproteobacteria; order JAPPPA01; family JAPPPA01; genus JBLHFB01. The sequence goes on from JBLHFB010000010.1 coordinate 2,806, forward strand.
GCTAAACCCATGCCAGTGGCGGTTTCTAGCTTTTTCGATACACCCATAAACGGGCACAAGCCTAGAAACTTCACCAACACGAAGTTGTTGACCAAGATGGTGCTAACTAGAAGGAGTGGTATCTCGTACATGCTAAATTCAAGTATTGCGAGGATGCATTATTAGGTTATGTTGTTATTCGGTCAAACCGGAACTATGGGTTTTGTTTATCGATTTTATCGATGGTTAAATTTTTTTTAATTTCTGAGGAAGGTTTTACATTTGAAAGCCTCACAGTTACTTTCCATATAACTCGACGGTTTCTTCGAGAGGACTTTGCCAGCAAAGTGCGCCGCTTTTGTTGAATCCAAATTCAAAAATCGAGCCGTCTGCACTGTGAGCCAATCCTTTGGAATCGACCCAGCCAACTGAAGCACACGTTTCCTTTGTGAAAACTGGCCCACTGTTGATGTATCCACTCAACTCTTTACCGCCAGTGCTAATTCGCTTCCTAGGCCTTCCTGTGGGAATAACGCTGAGTAATGTACAGATTCTCCGGCTGCAAGTTGAGATTTACCCTTATGGTCTGCGTGAAGTTTAAGTTCAGGGTAGGATATTCTCGCACTATCATGGTCTCTGAAACCAAGCCTGATTGAAGTCAAAATAACGTTGCGTGTGCCACTGTTCACTAACGCGAATGAAGGGCTGATGAATCCCATCAAATGGTCGACTCTTACTAGCTTCAGGCTTTTGCGGTCTCGCAAATTTGCCCAGTAAAACGATGCCAGGGAAATTAAAAGGGCGGCACTTGAAACTATCAGCGCGAGAATCGGAATCGTCACTAAATCAATAACTACTACTTAACCCGCATTCCTGGCAATGCACCGTCATCAGGATTGAGAATAAATAAGTCCTTCCCACCTGGGCCGGCAGCCAACACCATGCCTTCTGACATACCAAAACGCATTTTGCGTGGCGCGAGGTTGGCAACGACGACGGTCAGTTTGCCGACTAGATCTTCCGGTGCGTAGGCGCTTTTGATGCCGGCGAATACTTGCTTTTGCACACCGCCGGTTTCGTCGCCTAGGTCTAGCTTGAGGCGAAGTAGTTTGTCGGCGCCTTCCACATGGTCTGCTTCGATAATCTTGGCGATGCGCAGGTCAATTTTGGCGAAATCGTCAAAGTTGATTTCGTCGGCTATTGGGTTGGCTGCTTCCACTTTAGGTTGCTCCGGCTCGGCAAAGGCTTTGGCATCTTCGGCTGTAGCTTCTAGCAGTTTTTCAATTGCTGCTGGGTCTACACGCTGAAGTAGCGGTTTGAATTTGGTGATTTGGTGATCAAGCAACGGTGTTGCTGCGTCTGCCCACTGCATGGGTTCTACTTGCAGGAAGGCTTCGGCGCGGCTGGCTAGCTCAGGCAGGATCGGCTTGAGGTATAGGGTCAGCAAGCGGAATAGGTTGACGCCCATGCTGCAAACTTCGATTACTTGCGGGTGGTTGGTTTCGTCTTTGGCCAGTGTCCACGGTTTGTGGTGATCGATGTATTGGTTGGCTTTGTCGGCCAAGCCCATGATCAGGCGCATGGCTTTGGAGTATTCACGCTGTTCGTAGGCTTCCGCGATTGCTGGGCCTGCGTCTACAAATTCAGCGTAAAGCGCTGGCTCGGCAAGCTGGCCAGTTAGTTGGTTGTCGGCTAGCTTTTTAACAAAGCCTGCACAGCGGCTGGCGATGTTGACGTATTTGCCAACTAGGTCGCTATTCACACGAGCAACGAAGTCGTCCATGTTGAGATCAACGTCTTCTACGCCGTTGCCGAGTTTGGCAGCGAAGTAGTAACGCAAATGCTCTGGGCCAAGGTGATCTAACCAAGTGCGGGCTTTAATAAAGGTGCCGCGTGACTTGGACATTTTAGCGCCGTTAAGCGTTAGGAATCCGTTTGTGGAAATGAGGCTGGGCTTACGGAAGCCTGCGCCTTCTAGCATCGCAGGCCAGAAGAGGGCGTGGAAGTAGACGATGTCTTTACCGATAAAGTGAACCAGCTCGGTGTCTGAGCCTTCTTTCCAGTAGTCGTCAAATTTTAGGCCAGGGGTTTTGTCGCAGTAGTTTTTGAAGCTGGCCATGTAGCCAATCGGTGCGTCTAGCCACACGTAGAAGTATTTGCCTGGCGCGTTTGGAATTTCAAAGCCGAAGTAGGGTGCATCACGTGAGATGTCCCAATCATTAAGGCCAGATTCAAACCATTCGCCGAGTTTGTTGGCTAGTGCTTCGTGGATGTGGCCTTCGCGAGTCCAGCCTTTAAGCATCTCTTCGAAGTCGCCCAATTTGAAGAAGTAGTGCTCTGACTCTTTCTCAATGGGGGTAGCGCCCGACACCGCCGATACGGGGTTTTTAAGATCTGTTGGGGTGTAGGTTGCTCCGCATGACTCGCAGTTGTCGCCGTATTGATCTTTGGCGCCGCACTTAGGGCACTCGCCTTTGATAAAACGATCTGGCAGAAACATGCCTGCTTCAGGATCGTAAGCTTGCTTTACGCTGCGCGAGGTAATATGACCTGTGTCGTGAAGTTTGTTGTAAATCAGCGATGCGAAATGCTGGTTTTCAGGCGAGTGAGTTGAGTGGTAATTGTCGAATTTGATGTGGAAATCGGCGAAATCTGCCTGATGTTCCACTGCCACTCGGCCAATTAATTCTTCCGGCGTAATTCCTTCCTTTTGAGCACGCAACATAATAGGCGTGCCGTGCGCATCGTCGGCGCAAACAAAGTGACACTCGTTGCCCTGCATACGCTGGTAGCGAACCCACATATCCGCTTGCATATAGCCCACAAGGTGGCCGATATGGATTGGACCGTTGGCATACGGCAGAGCATTGGTAACAAGGATTTTGCGCGGATTAGCTGGCATGGGCTGGCGTTCAATTATGTGCAGAAAAATTAGCGCGCAATTATGCCATATCTGGCTTGTTTAGATTCTGGTGATGCACTGCAGCAGCGCGGCCCTTGATTATCTCCTCCCAAGGCCCAATCATTTGAACTCACCGACTGAGATATCAAATGACTGCTGACCAAATTCAAGCCGCTTTAGGCGCATTTTTTGAACACCATCTGGACTGCACTTTGGCTGAAGCCAAGGTAATCAAAAGCGTTGAAGCTGATGGCGACGAATTTGTCGCGACCTTGCGTTTTGGTTTTCCGTTGCAAACCTATCAAGCAGAGTTAAGAGCGCATATTCAGAGCTGGCTGGCTGGTCAGTTGGGTGAGGTTAAAGTTCGTCTAGATATCAGCAGCAAAATTTCTTCTCATGCAGTGCAAAACAACCTCACTCCGGTTCCCGGGGTTAAGAACATTATTGCGGTTGCTTCCGGCAAAGGCGGCGTGGGTAAATCAACCACCGCAGTGAATTTGGCTTTAGCGTTGCATGCGGAAGGCGCTACTGTCGGGATTCTGGATGCTGATATATACGGCCCATCTCAACCAAGAATGCTCGGAGCAAGTGGCCGCCCAGAATTGTTGGTGGAAGAGAAACGCATGCTGCCGAAGATGGCGCATGGCATTCAAAGCATGTCGATCGGTTACTTGGTAGACGAAGAGGAAGCGATGATCTGGCGTGGGCCAATGGTTACCTCAGCGCTGAATCAGCTACTGACCGAAACCAAATGGACTGACGTTGATTACTTAATTATTGATTTGCCGCCGGGAACGGGCGACATCCAACTAACTATGTCTCAGAAGATTCCAGTTAGCGGTGCAGTAATTGTGACCACGCCACAAGATATCGCGCTTCTAGATGCGCGTAAAGGATTGGAAATGTTCAAGAAAGTGAATGTTCCGGTGCTGGGAGTGATTGAGAACATGAGCGTGCATATCTGTAGCAACTGCGGGCATCCAGAGCATATCTTTGGTGAAGGCGGCGGCGAGCAGTTAGCCGCAGATACCGGAGTGGATTTGCTAGGCGCGTTGCCATTGGATATGGGTATTCGCAGTGAAGCCGATAGCGGTACGCCGACGGTTGTGGCTGATCCTGAAGGAGCAATCACCGCCATATATGCCCAGATTGCTCGCACCACGGTTGCGCGCTTATCTATAAAAGACAGAAACTACAGCAACGCATTCCCGAAAATCACAGTGACCAATACTTAAGAATAGGCTTGGTTCAAAGGGCGTTTTGTGACTAAAAATCTGCCATAATTCGCCGCCTTAAACTCCAGAATAAGAGGAAAATATGAGTATCAAAGCGGACAAGTGGATTCGTCGGATGGCGGAAAGCGACGGGATGATTGAGCCGTTTGAGCCAGGCCAAGTTCGTGAAAACGAGAGTGGGCGAATTGTTTCTTATGGCACGTCTAGCTACGGTTACGACGTTCGTTGTGCCAACGAGTTTAAGATTTTCACCAACATTAACTCGGCGGTTGTTGACCCCAAAGCATTCAGCGATGAGAGCTTTGTTGATTTCACTGGCGACGTTTGCATTATTCCGCCCAACTCGTTCGCCTTGGCGCGCACTGTGGAATATTTCAAAATTCCACGTTCGGTTTTGACGATCTGCTTGGGTAAATCTACCTACGCTCGTTGCGGCATTATTGTGAACGTAACGCCGCTTGAGCCTGAGTGGGAAGGCCACGTGACATTGGAGTTTTCAAACACCACCACGCTTCCAGCGAAAATTTATGCAAATGAAGGCGTTGCACAGATGCTGTTCTTTGAGTCTGACGAAATTTGTGAGACTTCATACGGCGATCGCGGCGGCAAATATCAGGGCCAACGTGGCGTGACTTTACCCCGCACTTAAAGGCTCGGCTGGAAAGCGGCGTGAAAGCGCTAGCAGAAATTGCCGCGCTCTTTCCACACCGCTATATTGACCCAATGAAATTGATTTCCTTTAGGTCACGCCGGCATCTCATTATCTTCCGTGGAGCAGTGATGGGTTGCAGCGAGTGGAGACATACAATGCGATTCAATTACCAAACCTCAGGCTTTAACCTATTGGCGTGTGGACTTTTAGCCGCTTGCGGAGGCGCTGGGTCTCCAAGCGTACCGACGATAGTTGACTTAACCACGGTTGTGCCATAAATCCGTGAATGCGCGTTGGGGCAATTGTCTGAAAATGACATATTCTCGGTTCAACGAAACCCCTCTGATCTCCTTTTAGCGAGCTTGTCACACTATCAAGCGCGGAACCTATCGCGTGCGAATGACGCGGTGCTCAATAGTGGAGGCTGTGAAGCAAACACTAACTTCAAGTGGGATAGTGGGAAGCTTGCCCAGCACGCAAAGCGCTTTGTCGGTTATCTCGGAAATAAGTGGCGCAGTGTTGGTGGTTTCAACAGGGATAATCCCAAAGCTGTTAGGCGTTCCGCCGCAGCCAAATAGGGCAACCGAAGCGCCAAAGGCCGCAATAATTTTAACCACTGGGGCCAGTCTCGTATAGTTTTCGTTATAACTAGTACACGAGTTTATATCTTCTGGTGCTGTGTAGGGGCCTCGGGCTACCTAGTTAATAGTCATACTCAGCGCAGGCTTGCCGGGCTTTATTTTGTCAAAGCGAACCGGTAACCAGTCTTTGTTTTCCGCTAACCAGAGCACGGTTTTCTTGTCGCCCTCGGTGCCGTAGAGGTATTTGGCGGTGTTCAGCTTGCCGAGTTTTGTATCGATTTTTTCATCGCCCTGATACTCCATTTTGTAATGGCGCAGGACTTCATTATCGACGAAATAGTAGTCAAGAACCGGCGGCCTAGCTGCTGGATCGGTTGCCGTGGCTTTGCGTAGTTCGAAACGAACTTTTATCGGCAGCGCTTGGCGATCTAGGCTGCCGGGTTTAAGCGCTACGATGCTTTTTTTTCCGTTTTCTAGGTAACTAGCTTGGGATTTTCCCCAGTCGAATTTGACTTCAAGCTCCCTTTCTTCGGTAACCCGAGTTTTTCCACGAAATGCTCGACGTGTCGAAATGTTAGTCGAGCTGTAACTGTCGCCGACAAGTTGCCCATTTTTAATTTGCAGGCTGCTTACTTCGCGCTGGAGCCCAGATTTGATTAGCGATGCTAGGCCTTTTGCTTTGCTTTCGGTAACGAGCTGCAAGCCGTTATCGGTAGTAAACTCAAGATTTACGTCGGCAACTTCAACGCTGCCGTATTTCACTGAGTAGTCCGCAGAGAAAGGCAGAGGTACTGACTCAGGCTGCTGGGCATTAACGCCAAACGCTATAACCGCGGCTGTAAGGCCGGGTAGATGCTTGAGCAGTGACACGGGCTTAGGGCGTGGTGTCCAAAAGTTCATGCTTAATAACCTGTGGGATTGTGTTCCCACTTCGTAGCGCAGTGTGATTACTTATCTCCAGCTCGCCATTGGCGAACCATTGCACGGCTTGTGGATAAATACGCTGTTCTATTTCCATTACCCGATCGGCTAATGTGTCGGCGGTGTCGCCAGCCAGCACGGGTACCATACCCTGTATGACTACAGGGCCGCCATCCAGTTCAGCGCTAACGAAATGAACTGAGGCGCCGTGCTCTTGGTCGCCCGCGTCTATGGCGCGCCGATGGGTGTTGAGGCCTTGATATTTGGGAAGGAGAGAGGGGTGGATATTGAGTATTCTGTTGGCGTAGTGCTGGGTGAATTGTTCGGTGAGGATTCGCATAAACCCAGCTAGCACCAGGAGTTGTGGCTGGAAGCTGTCTACTAACGCCGCTAGTGCGTTATCGAAGTCGCTACGTGAATCGTAATCTTTATGCGATAGCACGGCGGTGGGTATGCCGGCTGATTTGGCGCGCTCAAGCCCGAAGGCTTGTGCTTTATTGCTGATCACGGCGACAATTTCTGCGTTACCCAAGCCGTTGACTTGTTGGCTGTCGATTAACGCTTGGAGGTTGCGTCCAGAACCTGAGATCAGAACAACAACGCGGGTGGTCACAATCAGCGGCTCGCTAACCGTAAACTACTCGCGGATCGCCTTCTGCAGCCTCAATTTCACCAACGATAAAGGCATTTTCGCCCGCATCCTTTAGTTGAGAAACTAACGCGTTTGCTTTGTCTGCAGCTACGGCAATAACCATTCCTACGCCGCAATTAAAGGTGCGGAGCATTTCGTCTTGGGCAATTCCGCCCTGTTCCTGAATCCATTGGAATACAGGTGGGAAATCCCAGCTATTCAAGTCAATTTTTGCTTGGCTATTTTGTGGCAAAACGCGAGGAATGTTTTCGGTGAAACCGCCGCCAGTAATATGAGCTAAGGCGTGAATTTCTGGGTTGCCCAGTACCGGCAGTAGCGACTTCACGTAAATGCGGGTTGGTGCAATAAGCGCGTCGCCCAAGGTGCCGCCTTCAAACGCATCGTCTAACGATGCGCCACTGCGTTCGATCACTTTGCGAATCAGTGAGTAGCCGTTTGAATGCGGGCCAGATGAGCCAAGCGCGATCAACTTGTCGCCAGGTGCGACTTTGCTGCCGTCGATAATTTGGTCTTTTTCAACAACGCCGACGCAAAAGCCAGCGAGGTCGTAGTCGCCGTCTTCGTACATGCCGGGCATTTCGGCTGTTTCGCCGCCGCTTAGAGCTGCGCCTGATAATTCACAGCCTTTGGCAATACCTTCAATTACGCTGGTGGCGACGTCGATATCGAGGTGCGCGGTGGCGTAGTAGTCTAGAAAATAGAGAGGCTCGGCTCCTGTTACAAGAATGTCGTTAACGCACATGGCAACAAGGTCGATTCCCACGGTGTCGTGGCGACCGGTATCAATTGCGAGCCGAAGCTTGGTGCCAACACCGTCGGTGCCGGAAACCAATACGGGCTTCTTATAGCGATCAACCGGCACCTCGAAGAGAGCGCCAAAGCCGCCAAGGCCAGATAAAACGCCAGGACGGTTAGTGCGCTTTACAGCGGGTTTAATGCGTTCTACGAGTTGGTTGCCTGCGTCGATATCAACGCCAGCGTCACGGTAGGTTAATCCGCTGTTAGCGGTAGGGGGGGTGTCAGACATTTAAGGGCCGGAAATGGGTTATTAGCTGTGGTATTTTACACCAACCTGCCGACCTGCCGGCGACCCAAAACGTGCTTTTCTGATGTTTCCAACCCGTCTTAAATTAGTTGCCGCCTTTGTTTTACTGGCGATGTGCTCTGCGTCTAACGCGGCAATCGTCCATAACCTTTATACCGCCACGGTTGATGTTGATAGTCAGACTGACTCCGAGCGGAAATCCGTCACACCGACGGCCTTGGCTGATGTATTGGTGAAAGTGACTGGGCGCGCGGATGTACATATTGATCCGACCTTTTCGAGCATGATGTCGCGCTCGTCGCGCTACGTTGAGCAATTTCGATACGTGTCCGCGGGTCGTGGTGAAGATCGCAAGCTTAGATTGCGATTTCAGTTCGATCGGCGGGTAATCGACCGCGATTTGCAAAGCAATAATATCGCCATTTGGGGTGCCGAACGCCCTAGAAGTTTGGCAGTTGTTGTTGCAAAAACGGGCAATGGCCGAGAATTGATTGGCTCTAACAGCGAATCAGAAGTGGCACTTCAAGTTCGAGAATCGATGAAAAGAGCCGCAGCTGCTCGCGGTCTACAGTTGCTATTTCCTTTGCTGGACTTAGAAGACCAACTAAAATTACCGGCCAACGAAGTCTGGACTGGCATAACAGGCGACTATTCATCTTTACGAAGCCGCTATGCGGTTGATTCCGTACTGATAGGGCGGCTTGATTTGAAGGCGAAGGAAATGCCTGAGCCTATGATCGGACCCGAAAGCCCTGAAGCGATAGTTGAACCGCTTACCGTTTATGAAGGCAAAGGCCGCTGGGAAGCGTGGTCGGGAGCGATTTCAGGTCAACAGTGGCTTAACCCAGAATCTCGCGATTTAGATGAGATTTTTAAATTTGGTGTAGGTCAGCTTGCTGGCCGCTATTCGCAGTTGTACGCAATTGGCGGAAACCCCGTTGCCCAAGTCGATGGCGCGGTTGATGTTTCGTCCGGCGATTTGCAACTGGTTGTCGAGGGAGTGAATAGCTACGGTGACTATCAAACGGTACTCAAACACGTAGAAAGCCGTGCAGTGGTTGATTCGGTATCTGTTAGGCAGCTGGATGTGAAAAATTTGCTGTTAACTGTGAGGCTTAAAGGCAGCGCAGCGCAGTTGGATCAGGCGTTTGTCTTAGGTCGCTTGTTATCGCCGGTTCGTCGTTACGAGAATATTCAAGCGACAACTGATTTGGAAGGCAATTTGGTGCCGCCATCGCTTCCTCCATTCCTCGGCGCTAAGTACTATGCCTTCGGCGGATAAGATACCGCCGGCATTGCCGTTGCTGTCGGCACGTTGGACTCACTACCTCCCGCACCTAATTGTGCTGCTGGTGGTTGGCTGGCTTGTATACCTGCTTCGCCCCATCCTGATGCCGTTTGTTTTGTCATCGGCACTTGCGTATTTGGGCGATCCGCTTGTGGACAAATTTGAAGAGCGTGGTCTAAGCAGAACGTTTGGTGTGTCTGTAGTTTTTGCCTTTTTCACCCTGCTATTTATTGCAGTAGCGATAATCTTCATTCCGGCGCTCGCGGCACAAGCTGCGGACTTGGCAAAAGGGCTGCCAGCAGCAATAGAGGCGCTGCAGCTACAAGCTATTCCGATATTGGCCGAACGCTTTGATGTTCATATGGAAAAACTGGATCGTGCTCAGCTGCAAGCGTTGTTGTCAGATAACCTGGCCTACGCCCGTCAGGCCTTTGGGGTGGTCGTTTCGTGGGTAACCCATTCGTCGGGCAACGCGATTGCGTTGGTAACAAACCTAGCTTTGGTGCCGGTGGTTACCTTCTATCTTTTGCGTGACTGGGACGTTCTGTTAGCGAAAATTCGTGACCTTCTGCCAAGAGATATAGAGCCGACAATCAGCGGGCAGGCCAAGGAAGCGGATGATGTTTTAAGTGCGTTCATTCGTGGCCAGCTCCTAGTAATGACAGTTTTAGCGGTCATTTACTGCGCCGGATTGTGGTTTGCAGATTTGGAATACGCACTGCTAATTGGTTTGCTTGCCGGTCTGGTTAGCTTTGTCCCCTATTTAGGCGGCATTGTGGGGATTACAGTGGCTGGGCTGGCTATGTGGATACAAACCGGTACGCCGATCGATGTGCTCTGGGTGTTTGCCGTATTTGGTGTCGGCCAAGTAGTTGAAAGCATGATCCTGACTCCTTTATTAGTAGGTGATCGGATTGGTCTTCATCCGGTTGCGGTCATCTTCGCGATATTAGCCGGTGGCCAGCTGTTTGGGTTCTTCGGTGTACTTACAGCCCTGCCGGTGGCGGCTGTTGTTGCTGTCGTTGTGCGCCATATACATAGTTATTATAAATACAGCGATATGTATGCCGGTTTTGGGATTGAGCGGTCTGACGAGTCATTTGAGCGAGATCGCTCACCCATTGCTGAGGCGCCTGTAGGCAAAACTGACAGCGCAGATTTATAGTGAATAGCGACGCCGCAATGAAGCCAGCGCAGCTGCCGTTGGCGCTAGACTTCTCTGATTTGAACGGATTCGACAATTTTGAGACTGGCGATAACGCGGAGCTTCTTGTTGCACTCGATAATTTGATCAATGCCGACAAGGCTGCGTTCTGCTATTTATGGTCTGATTCAGCCAACGGTAAGTCCCATCTTTTGCAAGCGGCCTGTCGGCAAGCCTCGGAGCGTGGATTGCGAGCTATGTACATCCCGTTGGCAGATTTTGTTGAGTGCCAGTCGCCGAGTATGTTGCATGGTTTGGCGAGCGTTGATTTTCTAGCGCTTGACGATATTCATCACGCCGCCGGACAGCAGGATTGGGAGCAGGCGCTGTATGTTTTGCTATATGAGGCCCGCAACGCCGTTACTCAGGTGGTGATTGCGGGGAATGCGAGTGTTGATGCCTTGGCGCTCGATACGCCCGATTTGAGGACACGTCTAAGCTGGGATGGCAGTTGGCACGTGGACTCACTCAATGATGCTCAGCTGAGCAACTATTTACAGCAGGCAGCTAAGCGTCGCGGTTTAGACATGAGCGTTGACGCCGCCGCTTATATTGTTAGCCACCACTCCCGTGATATGAAGGCGCTTGCCTCACTGCTTAAGCGATTAGACAAAGCGTCGCTGGCTGAAAAGCGAAAACTGACCGCGGCTTTCGTGAAATCCCATGTTGACCAGGTAACCAGCCAGTCAGCTTAAGTAGTAATTTCCTCTCAAGAAAGCTACTTGGCTTGCTTCTCCCGCGGGGGGCGAACTGCCTTCAGCCAAAGGATGCAGCCTATGAAAAGGGATGCGCTTAGCGTCACCTCAAGTAGCGCCGGTATCAAGCCACTTTCACTTCCCCAGATTTCCATTATTCCATGGCTAAAATGCAGCAAAACCAACATCGTCACCCATTGATGGGTATATATCTTCTGGCGCAACAAGCCGGGCAGCGCGATGATTAACGGTAAGACCAGTACGACCCACAAGCCAGTATAAAAGACGAACCCGCCTTTTTCGCTTATGTCCGAAAATCCAAAAAACCAAGCGGTAAGTACCCCGATTAGCCCTGATGCTGAAGTTAAAACCAAGCGTCGGCCGAGAACTTTCTTATCCATAGTCATTTATTCATTTGTGTTGCAGTTAGTGCTACGCGTTTGCCTAAGGCTCTGCACAAGTTAAGTTCTGCTGAGCTCAATTTGTTGGGGCTGTCGCCACTGCCCGCCAAGTGGCTTGCGCCGTAGGGGGTGCCACCGGTGCTTGTTGTTACCAAGTCTGTCTCGCTATAGGGCAGGCCTAGAATCATCATTCCGTGATGCAGCAACGGTAGCATCATGCTCAAAAGTGTACTTTCTTGTCCGCCATGCATACTGGCTGTCGAGGTGAAGCAGGCAGCCGGCTTGCCAACTAAGTCCCCAGCTAGCCATAGGGAACTGGTGCCATCTAAGAAATATTTGAGCGCGGAGGCCATATTGCCGAACCGAGTTGGGCTGCCCAGTAGCAGTCCGTCGCAATTCCGCATATCGTCGAGCGTTACATACGGCGGTCCACTATCAGGAATGTCACTATCTGATTGCTCAGTAGTGGTTGATATGGCGGGAACCGTTCTAAGTAGTGCCTCGGATCCAGAAGACTCGATGCCACGCGCGCACTCTCTGGCCATGGTGGCGGTACTGCCTCCGCGGCTGAAATACAGCACCAGTATTTTCGTGCCGTTGGTCATAGAATATCCAGCACTTGTTCCGGAGGGCGCCCAAGTCGAGCCTTGTTGCCGTTGACTACGATGGGGCGCTCAATTAATTTTGGATGGCTGGCCATCGCTGCTAGCAGCGTCGAGCTATCGCTGTCCTTCGACAGGCCTAGGTCTTTGTAGTCCGCCTCATTTTTTCGAACTAAATCATGTGCGCTAACGCCCAGTTTATCAGTTAGTTGTACAATTTTAGCGACCGTGAGAGGCGTTTTCAGATACTCAATCACTTCGGGTGTGATTCCGCGTTCTTCAAGTAATCGCATAGTTTGACGCGATTTTGAGCAACGCGGGTTGTGGTAAATTTGAACGCTCATTGTTAGTTTCCTAGTGCAAATAATTGGCTTTGAGGGCTATTTTACCGGTCCGACGCTGCTTGATGAAAGATATTTAAATGCTTGATTTGGTTGACAGCGCTGAGCATCCAGCGATAATAGCCATAATGCACTCGTCCGCACAGAAATTTCGTGCCGACATTAATTTTAACGCAGATAAATTGGAGATCGTGATGTCTGCTCGCAAAATTCTACTTGGTACAACTCTCGCTTCCGCTGTTTTGGTATCTGGCTGTGCTTCACTGCCAGAGTACGAACCAATTACTCCACAAGAGCCGACATCTTCATATGAAGCTACCCCTGCACCTGCTGCAACTTACGAGCCGGTACAAGCTGCCCCGGTTGAGTCTGGGTATGAGCAAGAAGCTAAAGCTGAGCTAATGAAGGCGCGTGAGTTTGCAAACCTCACGCGCGACCAATACCAGCGCATGCGTTCTGCTGAGAAAGCACTTAGCGCCGGCCAAAGCAAAACGGCTTATGACGCGTTGCAAGCACTGAACAGCGAGCTGGAAGTTGCGTCAATGGTATATACCGTGCTCGCAGGCGACAGCCTTTGGGGTATTTCAGCCCAAGAAGAGATTTACGGAAACCCCTATTGGTGGCCTTTGATCTTTAAGAAAAACTTAGATCAGATTCGTGATCCTGACTTGATCTACGCCGGCCAAGAGCTAGATATCGACGCTCATCCAACGATCGCGAATGTAAATGCGGCTGTCAACCACGCGCATAAGCGTGGTTCTTGGGTACTTGGAGAAACCGAAGAAAGAGACGAAACTTTCCGCGCCTACTAAGAGTCGCTGACAGTGAAATAAAAAGGGTGCCTTGGGCACCCTTTTTATTGGATAAATATGTTGGTCGCTGTTTTTACTGAGCGGTATGAGGCAGGTTCAGCTTGTCCCATGGTATCTGAGTGTCGTCGCCGGCTTGCTTGCGTAACAGCGTTAAGTACTGGTTGTGCGCGTGCAACTCGTCGTGGTTGGCGGAAACTACCACCAAGCCCTCCCGGTCGCTCGAGACTAATTGGTGTTTGGTTTTCCCCGGCTCACTGCTACCACCACTGTCGCTATCTGCATCTAGGGAGAGTTTGACTTGCCCTCCCGTCATCGCCAGAAATACGTCGGCTAAAATTTCAGCATCGAGTAGTGCTCCGTGAAGTACTCGGTGATTGTTGGATACTTCGTAGCGGCGGCATAGCGCATCTAGGCTGACCTTCTGACCTGGATGCATATGCCTTGCGAGCGTGAGGCTGTCGGTTACCTCAGCTAGCTCGGCTACGGTAAATTTGCGTCCCGCCATTAGCCTAAATTCGTTATTGAGAAAGCCAACGTCAAATGGGGCATTGTGAATAACTAATTCGGCTCCTTTGATGTATTGAATAAGCTCGTCAGCTACCTGCTCAAAGCGTGGTTTGTCGGCAAGGAACTCACTAGTGATCCCGTGAACGCGCAGGGCATCGGGGTCGGATTCCCGCCCTGGATTGAGATACTGGTGGAAATTGTTGCCGGTGAGGCGGCGGTTGATGATTTCAACGCAGCCGATCTCAATCACGCGATGCCCATCTTTTGTGTATAGGCCGGTCGTCTCGGTATCCAGTGAGATTAGTCGCTTATCTTTCATTTACGTATCTCGTCCATCGCTTGATTGGCCAGTTGATCGGCAATTTCATTGCCTTCAATTCCTGCATGTCCTTTTACCCAGCGCCAGTCGACTTGGTGGCGAGCTTGTTCGAGATCAAGCGCTTCCCAGATGTCTTGGTTTTTCACTGGTTTCTTGGCTGAGGTTTTCCAGTTGTTCTTCTTCCAGCCAGCAAGCCATTTGGTGATCCCGTCACGCAGATAAACCGAGTCGGTATAGAGCGTAACTTTACAGGGCTTTTTTAGCGCCTTGAGGCCTTCGAGCGCGGCCGTCATTTCCATTCTATTGTTAGTCGTTTCAAGCGCGCTTCCGTAGAGTTTCCTCTCGTGTGGCCCGCTATTTATTAGTGCGCCCCAACCGCCTATGCCGGGATTTCCTCGGCAGCCGCCGTCTGTGTACATAGTGACTTCGATCATGATTGGCGGTTGTTACCTAGGGTATTGACTTGTTTTCTGGGTGACGATTTTAGGCGTCCAACGAGCGTTCCAGTGGGTTTTGATTGTTTATACAAAATGGCCCAATGGAAAAACAATGGTGAAAAAATCGGATATCGGCTGCAGTATATCGACGGGATGCTTGTTCGTGAACTGAAGCCGTGAAAAATGCTTTTAGAAACGTGAAAATCTTGAGCCATTAGCCCCTTGGTGACGGACGAAGGGCTGCGCGTAGCGACGTCGGGCGGGAACGTTTTACTGAATGAAGAAGCCGGAGGGCTTGGATTAACGCCCGTCACTAATATTTGACCTCCCGGAGCGAGCAAATGATTTAGCTGCCGCCAGTTAACTGCTTCGCAGTTTGTCCCCATAAAGCTGAGTGCGAAGGGCACTACGATGCTATTTAAGCTGGCTGCTGGGAAATCGACATTTCGCTGATTGACGAAACTATCGCA
>JBLHFB010000011.1:0-17761 GCA_047614865.1 Gammaproteobacteria bacterium
TAGCGCCATGGCGAATCAGTGCATCTTTTGCACCGGAGACTAAATGCTCAACTACAAAGCTGTTCCAACGGGTGGTCACGATGGCGAATTTTGCGCCGTTTACAACCAAGTTACCTTCGATAGTTTTCATTCAAATGCTCTGTAGTATGGGAGAGCGGCATTTTACAGCATGTTGCCGCTATCGGTTTGTATTCGGCTGCCTCAACAAGCGAGGCGGGATCTGCAGTTTAGTCGCCAGTAGGCTCAGCGTAACCGGTTACCTCTAGGCCAAACCCAGAAATAGCCTGCATTTTGTAGGGCGCAGAAATAATACGCATCTTGCGAACACCTAAATCACGCAGAATCTGAGCTCCAACACCAAAGGTTCTCAGTTGCGGGCTGCTGTGCTTCTGCTCGGTATCGTTTTGTGACTGAACGCCACCGCGAGCCAGACTTTGAATTTGATTGATCAACTCACGGGACTCTTCTGGCTTACGCAACAAGACCAGTGCAGCTCGGTCAGCTTTCGCTAACTCCTTCAGAGCTTTACGCACTGGCAGACCGAAGGCTGAGTCTTGCACACCGAGAACGTCGCTCAAAGTGTGACGAACGTGAACACGCACCAAGGTTTCTTCTTCAGGCGAAATATCGCCCTTAGTAAGCGCCAAGTGAACGGTTTGATCGATCGTATCTTCAAACGAGGTTAGGGTGAACTCACCAAATTCTGTTTCGACTTTAGATTCAACCAGGCGCTCTACTGCGTGGTCAGTGCGCGAACGATATTCAATCAAATCCGCAACCGTGCCGATTTTTAGATCGTGCTCTTTGGCGAAAATTTCCAAATCAGGGCGACGCGCCATGCTGCCATCTTCGTTCAAGATTTCAACAATCACACCTGAAGGAGAGCACCCCGCTAAGCGGGCCAGGTCGCAACCGGTTTCGGTGTGCCCTGCACGCGTCAGAACGCCGCCAGCCTGAGCCATCAGCGGGAAAATGTGACCAGGTTGAATAATATCTTCCGGCCTAGCATCAGGGCTAGACGCAGCGGCAACCGTAACCGCGCGATCAGTAGCTGAAATGCCGGTGGTTACACCTGCTGCGGCTTCAATTGAGACGGTAAAATTGGTCCCATACTGCTCGCGGTTGTCGCTAACCATTAGCGGCAAGCGGAGGCGCTCGCATTGTTCACGAGTTAGCGTCAGACAAATAAGCCCGCGGCCGTAACGGGCCATAAAGTTAATATCTTCTGGGCGGACGTGATCCGAGGCCATGACAAGATCACCTTCGTTCTCGCGGTCTTCGTCATCCATGATGATGACCATTTTTCCAGCGCGAACGTCTTCGATGATTTCTTCGATGCTATTGAGCTGCATTAACCTTGTCCTATAAAGCCAGCTGACTTCAGCTTGCTGATTAAATCGTTATTGGAATCACTACTTGTCGTTTCAACGGGCGCGGTTATTAAGCGCTCAAGATAACGGGCGATTACGTCTACTTCTAAGTTAACAGCGGTGCCCGCGGTATAACTCGGCATGATGGTTTGGCCTTGTGTATGCGGAATCACACAAACACTGAACACCTTGCCTTCAATGCTATTCACGGTAAGGCTGATACCGTCGATACAAATTGAGCCTTTGGCAGCGATATAGCGACTAATTTCTGTAGGCGCTTCAATATCAAACCGCTCACTTCTACCGTCTGGATAGCGCCGTAAAATTTTACCTAAGCCATCAACGTGGCCAGTCACTAAATGGCCGCCCAATGGCGTACTGAGCGTTAACGCTTTCTCTAGATTGACCGGACTATTAACCGACAGCTTTCCCAAGCTGGTTAAGGATAGGGTCTCGGTTGATGCGTCAGCGGCGAAACAACTGTCAGACAACGAGGTTACGGTGAGGCAAACGCCATTCACCGCAATGCTATCACCCAACACAACGCTATCTAGTTCTAACGCTGCTGGATTAAGTCGAAGGACGACATCGCCGCCACGTTTTTCTATTGAGGCTACCGTTCCGACAGCTTGAATTATTCCGGTAAACATAAGCGTATTTTACATACCGCAACGCGGCAAGACTGAGTTAATGGTGACAAGGCGAGGCTAGCTTTGAGCGGCTTTAAATCGCAGACGAGTGTCATTCCCTAAGCGGACAGATTCAAGCGGCGACAGCAGTATCTTGTCAGCAAGGGAACCCAAGGAAATATCCAACATCCCGCACACTGAGGACCCCAGCAACACCGGCGCCTGGTAAAGCAGGAATTCGTCGCACAAGCCTTGCTTCAAAAATGCGCCGGACAACGTCGCGCCTGCTTCAACATGCAGCTCGTTGATTTGTTCATCAGCCAACCAAGTACCCAGCCAGCTTAAATCGATTCGTGAGTCCCCAGACCGGCCTTGAACAACCGTTGCTCCGGCGCTTTCCAACTCACTCCAGCGCGGATGAGACGAATCGGCAAGCGTAATCACGACGGTTTCGCCAACCAAAGCAAGCATTTGGGAGTTACTCGGCATACGTAAATCGCTATCCAAGATAATTCTGCGGGGCGGATAAATTCCCGCGTACACACCACGCAAGTTCATTTGCGGGTCATCGGCCAGAACCGTCTCAATCCCGGTCAGTACAGCACAAGCCCTTGCTCGCCAATACTGCACATCAGCCCGGGCTTCCGGCCCAGTAATCCACTGGCTTTCGCCATTGGCCAAGGCAGTGGCGCCGTCGAGACTCGCAGCAATTTTTACCCTAATAAACGGACGCGAACGACGCATTCGACTCAGGAAACCAGCGTGGCTTTCTTCCGCCTCTGCAGCCATAACGCCGCTCAGCACTTCAATGCCTGCCGCCTCAAGAATTTTTACCCCTTTGCCGGACACCTTAGGGTGGGGGTCAAGTACCGCAATCACTACGCGGGCAACACCAGCAGCAACCAAGGTATTCGCACAGGCGGGGGTTCGGCCAATAAAAGCACAGGGCTCAAGGGTTACGTATGCGGTCGCTCCAGCAGCATCGCCATCAGCATCAGCCAGGGCGTTAACTTCAGCGTGGCCTTCGCCGGCTTTAAGATGCGCGCCACGCCCAATAATTTGGCCCTCACGCACTAAAACACAGCCTACATTGGGATTTGGGGATGCCGTGAATCGGCCACGCTCTGCCTCACGCAACGCTTCTGCCATATAGCGGTGATCGTCTGCGCTCGCCATCGGCTAAACCGCGAACGGTTTTATTCCGGCACCGGAATGTCGAGACGATTAATCAACTCACGGAAAGCGTTAATGTCTTCAAAATCTTTGTATACCGAAGCAAAGCGAACGTAGGCAACTTGATCGAGCATGCGTAACTCTTCCATCACCCACTCACCGACAACCCGCGATTTAATCTCACGTTCGCCGCAGTTGCGCGCATTTCGTAGAATATTAGCAACAGAAGCATCAATTTGCTCGCTATCCACAGGGCGCTTTTCCAGCGCTAACTGCATACCGCGGAGCAACTTAGACTCTTTGAAAAGTTCACGCTCACCCGTGGTTTTCACAACACGTGGCAAAACCGAATCGAGCCTCTCAAAGGTAGTGAAGCGCTCTTCGCAGCTAAGACATTCGCGACGACGGCGCACCTGTTCGCCGTCCTCAGCAAGGCGCGAGTCGATAACCTTGGTGTCAGTTTCTCCGCAATATGGGCAGCGCATGGCTAATCTCTGGAGCTGTTACGCGTCTGCGTATACAGGGAAGCGAGCACAAAGGTCTAAAACCTTAGCCTTCACTTGGTTAATTTTGGCTTCGTCTTCAATGTTATCTAACACATCACAGATCCAAGCAGCCAACTCAACACACTCAGATTCACCGAAGCCGCGAGCAGTTACTGCTGGCGTTCCGACACGCAAACCCGAGGTCACGAACGGTGAACGTGGATCATTGGGCA
The DNA here is from genome assembly GCA_047614865.1 of Gammaproteobacteria bacterium. GTDB lineage: Bacteria > Pseudomonadota > Gammaproteobacteria > JAPPPA01 > JAPPPA01 > JBLHFB01. The sequence goes on from JBLHFB010000011.1 coordinate 3,891, forward strand.
CTGAGTTCTTATTAACCGTGATATTGGCCCGGCCTAGAGCAGCATCAGCGTCTTTGCCAGTGATGTCATGAGAAACCAAATCAATCAACATCAAATGGTTTTGCGTTCCACCTGAAACGATGTTGTAGCCGCGAGCAATTAGGGTTTCAGCCATCGCGTTAGCGTTGACCTTTACCTGCTTGGCGTAGCCTTTCCAGTCGTCCGACAAGCACTCTTTGAAGGCAACGGCTTTAGCCGCAATCACGTGCATTAACGGGCCGCCCTGAATGCCAGGGAAAACTACCGAATTGAGCTTCTTGGTGATCGCTTCGTTTTCTTTAGCCAAGATCAAGCCACCACGTGGACCGCGAAGGGTTTTGTGGGTCGTGGTGGTGGTTACGTCAGCAATCTGAGTTGGATTCGGGTATTCGCCCGCCGCGACTAAACCGGCAACGTGTGCCATGTCGACAAATAAGTAAGCGCCAACCAAGTCGGCAATACGACGGAACTCGTTCCAGTCGATTTCTTGCGAATAAGCGGAGAAACCGCCAACGATCATTTTAGGCTTGTGCTCAACCGCAAGGCGCTCTACTTCAGCAAAGTCTATACGGCCATTTTCATCAATTCCGTATTGAACAGCGTTATAAATTTTGCCGGAAAAATTCACGCTAGCGCCGTGAGTCAGATGGCCGCCATGAGCCAAGCTCATGCCCAAAACTGTGTCGCCGGGCTCAAGCAGTGCCATGTACACCGCGGTATTGGCTTGCGAACCTGAATGGGGCTGAACGTTTGCATAGTCAGCACCAAATAATTCTTTTGCGCGATCAATCGCCAGTTTTTCAACGATGTCTACGTGCTCGCAGCCACCGTAGTAACGCTTGCCGGGATAGCCTTCAGCGTACTTATTGGTTAGCACTGAACCCTGCGCTTCCATAACCCGAGGGCTGGTGTAGTTTTCAGAAGCAATCAACTCAATATGCTCTTCTTGGCGAACTGCTTCCGCTTGCATAGCGTTGAAAAGTTCGTCGTCGAATCCTTGAATGGACATAGCTTTGTTGAACATGGGTCGATAGCTCCGAAAATAGGGGTTTCGTATAACGCCCCTGTGGGCGCCAAGCAAGGCGCGTATTTTACGCGGTTTTGGCGAACCGCGCTTGCTGTTGACGACTGACAATAGGTTTCAAGGAAATATTTCGCTAATTGCCCCCTATTTCCGGCGCCGCAGAGAAGCAGATGTCGCTTACGACTACAAATTACGTAAATATTCCCTAGTTATTTCGAGCCACCCTACGCAGGGCGCAAGCCATGCTGCTGATGGCTCGCGCCAAGTTAGGGTTCGCGAGCTACTTCAAAGAAGGCACTATTCATATTTGGGTGGGCTAGGACCATCTACTACTATTGCTGCTGCTAATGCTGATTGTCGCTAGCTGGCGTGACTCCGTTCGGCACTCCCTTTTGCTGATCACTGCATTTACTACGGCACACTCTTTATCGATGATCGTGGTTATTCTCGGCAACGTGGCTCTGCCAGTTAAATTAGTTGAGCTGTGCATCTCGCTTTCGATTGCGGCTGCCGCTGGCTTGCTGGTTTGGAAACCATATCATCGCGCCAGTGCAGTCATGGCGATCGGACTAGGCTTACTTCACGGACTAGGGTTTGCCAACGTACTGCGCGAACTCCTCGCAAAAGATCGCTACGCTGCCCTTCAGCTGCTAGGCTTCAAGCTCGGTGTAGAAGCGGGTCAGATCGCTATTGCAGAGCCAATCATACTGCTGCTAATCCTTGCCCATCAACGCTTTAACTATACTCTGGCGGTCCGCTCAATGGCATTAGTAAGCCTTGCAATTGCAGCTTACTGGGCCTTAGAGCGGCTCTGAGTACCGCGACGGCTGGCAAGGCCTTATAATCCGCGCTTTGGCAAAATAAAGCATTGAAGCAAATCGCCACATTGCTAAGCAAAGCCGTTAACGTAATTCTTATTGCGCTAATTCGGGTTTACCAACTGATATTGTCGCCCCTACTCGGGCCACAGTGTCGCTTTACCCCAAGCTGCTCACATTATTCGGTTGAAGCGCTCCGCGTTCACGGCCCAATAAAAGGTAGCTGGCTGGCTGCAAGGCGAATTTCACGCTGCCACCCTTGGAACGAGGGTGGACATGACCCCGTGCCAAAAGACGAATCCCACTCTGACTAATCGCAAGGAAAACCTGCAATGCCTGAATTACGCTTACCCGACGGAACTGTTCGCAACTACGACGCTCCAGTGACGGGTACCACCGTGGCGATGGATATTGGCCCGGGCTTGGCAAAAGCAGCGTTGGCGATGAAAGTTGATGGCGAACTTTTGGACCTTTACTTAGAGGTTTCAGCAGACTGTGATTTTGAGCTGATTACCCCACGCTCTCCAGAAGCAGAAGACTTATTCCGCCATGACTACGCCCACGTAATGGCGCAGGCTGTTCAAGCGCTCTTCCCTGAAACCCAATGCACCATCGGCCCTGTTATTGAACATGGCTTTTTCTACGACTTCGCACGCGAGACCTCGTTTGTCCCAGAAGACCTAGATAAGATCCAAGTAAAGATGCGCGAAATCATCAAGGCGGATGTCGATATTCGTCGTGAAGTATGGGATCGCAACGACGCTATCGCCTACTTCAAAGAAAAAGGCGAAGCCTATAAAGCCGAAATCATTTCAGACCTGCCAGAAGGCGAGGCCGTCTCTGTATACCGCCAAGGCGACTGGCTAGACCTTTGCAAAGGGCCGCATTTGCCATCAACCGGCAAGCTGCCTAAAGACGCCTTCAAGCTACAAAAACTAGCTGGCGCTTACTGGCGCGGAAACTCAGACAACGAAATGCTTCAACGCATTTACGGTGCTGCGTTTACTGACAAGAAACTGCTTAAAGCTCACTTGCTGATGCTAGAAGAAGCCGAGAAGCGCGATCACCGTAAACTCGGTCGCGATATGGACCTATTCCACCTAGAAGACAGCGCTCCCGGCGCAGTTTTCTGGCACCCAAAAGGCTGGACTCTGTTCCAGAACCTAATCTCTTATATGCGTCAGGTGCAATACGCCAACGGCTATACCGAAATTTCTACACCAACTGTTATGGACCGTACCCTTTGGGAGCAGTCTGGTCACTGGGAGAAATTTGGTGAGAACATGTATACCTCTGAAACGCCAGATGAGCGTGTATTTGCACTGAAGCCAATGAATTGCCCAGGCGGCGTTCAAGTATTTAAGCTCGGCAATAAGTCTTACCGCGACCTGCCAGAACGGATTGCAGAGTTTGGCCGCGTACACCGCTACGAATTGTCGGGTTCGCTGCACGGCATCATGCGTGTACGCGAGTTCACTCAAGACGATGCTCACATTTACTGCACCGAAGAGCAGCTGGTTCAAGAATGCGTAACCATCACTGAACTGGTTATGTCGATCTACAAACAGTTTGGCTTTACCAATGTACGGGTTAAATTCTCAGACCGTCCTGAAAAACGCGTTGGTTCTGATGAAGTTTGGGATCGTTCAGAAGCAGCGCTTCGCAACGCTTGTGATGCAGCCGGTCTTGAAACAACTCTAAACCCAGGAGAAGGCGCCTTCTACGGCCCTAAACTTGAGTTTGTTCTGCGTGATGCGATTGGTCGCGACTGGCAGTGCGGCACGCTACAGGTTGACCTGAACTTGCCTGAGCGCCTTGGCGCCACTTACATTGGCGAAGACGGCAACAAGCACTTTCCTGTGATGATTCACCGCGCCTTGTTTGGCTCATTAGAACGCTTCACCGGAATTCTAATTGAGCACTACGCTGGCAAGCTTCCATTGTGGTTAGCTCCGCTACAGGTGGTAGTCGCCAACATCACCAATGAGACAGATGACTTCACCAAAGACATAGTTAAGCAGCTGCGGATCGCCGGACTACGTGCCGAATCCGATCTACGTAACGAGAAGATCAACTACAAGATCCGTGAGCACTCGGTTGCCAAAGTGCCGGTGATGTTTGTGATTGGTGGCCGTGAAGCCGAGCAAGGCAACGTCACTATTCGCCGGATGGGCCAGCAAGATCAGCAAACACTTCCAGTAGCAGAAGCCGTTGCGATGCTTAAACAAGAAGCTGAAAGCCGCGTTGATAACGTAACCGTTCAGCCGCAAGCTGAATAACGTCTAGGACACTATTCATCCACAAAAAAGCCGGTGAGGAAACTCACCGGCTTTTTTGTTTCTACAAGAAGCTCTAGCCCTTCAGACTAGAGGCATTAGCTCTTAACGCAATCGGCACATTCGCCGTATAACGTCAGGCTGTGATCAACCAGCTTAAAGCCGTTGGTTTCCGCAATGTCATGCTGAAGCTGCTCGATGGTGTCATTCATAAACTCGACAACTTTGCCGCAGCTCATGCAAACCAGGTGGTCGTGGTGGCCGCCTTCGTCTAGCTCGAATACAGCATGGCCTCCTTCGAAGTTCTGGCGGCTAACAAGCCCAGCGGCTTCAAACTGAGTCAACACGCGATATACGGTTGCTAGCGGAAATTCTTCACCTTCGGCAAGCAACGCCTTATATACGTCTTCCGCGCTCATGTGGCGCAGCTCTGCTTTGCCAATTATCTCGAGAATTTTTACTCGCGGTAAAGTGACTTTAAGGCCAGCTTTGCGAAGATCGTGTTGTTGTGCCATGGTTTTTCCTACTTATTCAGCACACAGTTTAACACGCGGCGCCTTGGGATTCGTTATAGCGCTTGGAAATACTGCCGGCTTATATGAATGCGCTGCCGGCATTGCGGTGCAGTTATTCCGTAGACGGCATCGCTGGGACTAACAAAGCCGGATCAAGCGTAACGTCATACCAATTCACCCGCCAATGCAGATGAGGGCCGGTAGCCCGACCGGTCATCCCAATCTCGCCAATTTTATCGCCCTGAGCCAGCACGTCGCCCACTTTTACATCGATCTTGCCGAGGTGCGAGTACGAGGTATTCACGCCATGGCCGTGATCAATCAGAACTGTGCCGCCAGAGTAGTACATATCTTTATTCGTTAACGTCACCACGCCAGCGGCGGGTGAACCGACCGACGTACCTTCTGGAGCAGCCACGTCGACACCCGAATGCGGTGTCTTCGGCTTGCCATTCAAAACACGTTGGCTGCCATATACCCCACTGATGCGCCCAGTGACAGGCCACTGCCAGTCGTTAAGAAAACCTTTCAGCGGACTGTTGGTTTTACGAGCATTCCTGATCGCTAGCCATTCAAGATAAATACGTTCGTCTTGAGACTTGTCTGCGGTAACTTTTTTAGGTGGCAGGCCATCGATACGCTGAATGTCATATTCACGCTGCGCGACATCAAGAGGCATATTAAAGGCTAACCCTTGCGGCGACATAACGCTCAGCAAGGGTTTGGTTTTCTGGTTGCGACCAATACCGACAACAAAAACACCGTCGTCTGCCACAAATACTTCGCGCTCTAGGAATGTGATTTTGCTGCCGGGGTCGGCTTTGCCGATCACCAAGCCGCCTTGAACGGTTTCACTCGGAATGGTCGCGGCATGGAGCAGCGACGAGGCAAGCAGACAGCCTGCTAGCACGCCAGCTATTTTCATTTTTCTTCTTCTGATTTTACATCGCGAGCGCCAGCCCGCTTTTGCGCCATCCGCTGGAAACGATCACGATCAGTCCGCCAGATCACCTCGGGGAAGATTAGAACGCGAACTAAGCCGATCAGCATAATCATGTAGCTCAGGCTAAATAGAATTCCACAGACCATCGAAATATGTTCGAAATTGGGGTGAACGTATTTAATCCCCCACCACGACATCACGTCTACAAGCGCCGCAATCAAACCGATCGGAAAGACCATTTGGTAGACTTTTACGTGGTTGAACTGCATCGAGAACGGCACGCCAATAATGATGAACGACGTGGTAAAGCCGAACAAATGAGCGTGAGTAAAGGCAATCAATTTACCCAGCGACATATTCGCAAAATACGCCTCGGCGGTGCCCTGCATATTCAGCTGATATACAATTTCTAAAGCGCCGAAGAAAAACGCAATACCGTACAACACCGTGGCCATAGCCAAGCCGCGCTTCACGCCAGTTGGATAGTTTCGTAGCTGGAGCGACTCTTTAGATACCGCAAAAGGGACGGTTTTCCGATTCAACCAAATTAAGAACACAAAGAACAGGCCTAAGCCTATTGGCGCCGCATGACTTACCAGCATTGATGGTTCTGGCGGCAGTTCAACAATCTCGTCTTCTGCAATTTCCATTTCGGAAAGGAAGTCTCCCCCGTCACCAAAATCAAATTCGTCTGCAAAACTCAGCTCCGAAAAGCCACCAACTAGAAAAAGGACGGGTACAAAAGCGAAAAGAATACGTTTTAGCATGGAGTTACAGTTTTATTTTTATGGGTTCTGATGCATACAGAGCGGCGCCCTGAGCCTGTGCTGATTTATGGCAAGTTAGCGTTTAAGTCTCACAAAGATTAGGGTGCCTGCTTTTTTAACCGCAGCCGCAACGGCGTCGTCCCACGACGCGATTGTAGCTGGCGCCTCTACTTTGGGAGCAAAGGTGCCGTTGAAACGGTCTAAGTTCTTGAGCTCAACACCTTCTGGCGTAGCTACGGCCACCACCTTGGCCACCTCAAGCTTACCGCTGGTTACCACCATCATGTGGGCTCGCTTTTCTTTAAAATCCAGCGGAATAATTAGCGACATCCCCACTGGTCGGCGATTCTCCAACGGTAAGTAAATTGTGGTGTCGTCGTCAGCACTAAGCGAAACACCGATCTTCTGGGCCTTACTAATATCTGCGTCAGTTAACAACGTATCCATTGGCTTGTAGGCAGTCACTCCAGCAAAATGATCACGTATTGGCTTTGGAATAAGCGCCAACGGTGACAACCAACCACCAGCGTCTCCCGGTCGTGAGCTACGATCGCCAGGGTTTGACTTGGCCGCCTGTTCTGACTTGTTGCTGACGCCGTCAGAATCTGAGTCTAGCTCAGCTACTGCAGCAAATGCCGCAGCGTTACCTCCAGCCTTGTTCCAATCCTTTCCGTATTGGTTTAACGCGCTACCGCCGCCATCCCTATGGCAGGCGTTACAGCTAGGGATGTATCCGGCATCCGCCTTGTACATTCGGGCAAAACTTGGCTCTGCAGAAGCCTGTAAAGAACAGACACTGCAAGCGACTAAGCCGAATAGGGCTAGGCGTTTGCTAAAAGTCGAATAAACCTGGGATCGCATTCTGCATTTTCTCCAAATCGCCGTTGTTTTTTGCTCTCGCAGCATCGAGCATTTCGCGCTGGTAGCTATCGGCAGGGGGCATTAAGGTGCTGGCTTTAGGGCCATTGAGGTAGCGTTTATAGTCGAGGGCATCAGATATCTCTGTAGTCTCTTCGACGCGCTGGAGAACAATTTGTTCCTCTTCGCCGTTCATGAAGTCCAATTTGGCCGCGGGATTGCCACGATGACAAGCAAAGCAATATGTCTCGAAGGTATTCAGAACCGAGCCTGCAGGAATATCTAACGGCGGCGCACCGTCGGCAATTGGCGCTGACATATTCTCGGTTGCCAGGAACTGGGTCTCAGGAACAGGCGCTCCAAGTGCAGCCAATAACGCTTGCATACTACGTATACGGCTAAATGCTTGAGCGGGCGTTTCCAATTTGTCTACCGCCCGCTGGATTGCTTCTAGTGACCACTGGCTGGCCTTTTCAAGCCGAGCTTGGTCGCCTGCACTAAACATCTGCGCCAAAGCAATTACACCTTCAAGAGAATCTGATTGATAAACCGTACGCGGTGCTCGCGGGGTTAACGGATCCACGTCGATCCTTAGCGGCGGAAGCTTTTCAAACTCTTCCATCCCGAACTCGCCCACCACGTGGCCTGGTACTTCTTCGCGGCCGAAGAGCCCGATTAATTTATCGAAGAAACCTTGGTTTGCAGCGATTTCTGTCAACGGATCACGGTTTGGAAGATCACCATTTCGGAGAGCAATCCCTTCTGCCGGCCAATGTGCTTTCTGCATTTGCTTCTGGGCATTGGCTGGCGCTGAATTTGGATCAAATCCACCAGGATTCCAAAGATACTCCAATGCTAGCTTAAGCATTCCAGAGCGGCAGCTATCGTCGGGACCACAGCCGTCAATCCATATTTTTTGAAGCGCTACGATGGTGTTACCAATATCTGTTCGCTCATCAAAACGTTCAGGCGCAATAAGTGACTGGCTCACATTCAGACCCTGGTAAATATTTGAGCCGTGAGCTTCTCTGATCGCGTTGGCGATTTGCGCCTGACCATTGGTTTCTTCCCAAGGGCGCACTGGGAAAATTGGTGCTCCACCTTGATGACAAGTGCTGCAAATCGCTCGTTTGGCATAGACCAATTCTGGGTTACAGCCCTTGCAATAGTTTTTCACGAGTTGAAATTCAAAACGACCTGCAGCTTCGTTATAGCTAACTACTTCTATTTCGTTAGCACCTTCAACAAAGGTAAAAAACAGGCGGCCTTTAAGAATCGGTGGTAATTCAAACTCGCTTTCCACAGGTTCACCATCGACTGCTACCAAAACTCGCGGGATGGAAAAATTCGCTTGCCCTTTGAGCAGCGAGCGGCCATTTGGAATCATCAAATTGGTCGGCTGACGACCTTCTTGGTCCGCAAGTTGAGTTAGCTCAATCATTTTTTCAAACGGATACGGAATTTGTCCGTGATTCGCGATCAAGTGATCAAAAATCGAACGTGTTCCTTCAGGCGGCAAATCGGTTCGCGGTATAACTTTATCTGACTGCAGCTCAGTCTTCACCGTACGTTCACTCTGCGCCGCGAGTTCTGACACGCTAAGAGTTGATACTTCATCACTTCCGCACGCAGACAGCCAAATAATGCTAGCCAATGCGACAATAGCAGAACGCAAGAAGCCCGGCGCCAGGCGCCGAGCTTCTTGGTTTGCTTGCGTAGGTGTATGTCTCATCCCACCCTGCCCTTTACATTAACTTCAAGAATTCAGTCAATGCGTGCTTGTCTTCTTCACTCAGATCAATACCAAACTGGTGACCTTTGTTTTCAACTAAGTCATCACACTTCATAAACAATGGATTATGGGGGTCCTGGCTGGTGAAGTAGGCCACTGGCGTGCCCTTCTTCACTGGGATTTGAATCAGCGCTTGACCATCTTCTCTTGCACCCACTTTGGTGGCAACTGTCGTTAATGTGGTTTTAGGCTGGCGATGAGGTTCAACATTAGGGTTGTCAGACATCAACAACTCTCTCATTGCGGCCTCATACTGAGCGATACGGCCAGCAACGGTGTAGTCAATGCTGCCGTCACTCAGGTAGGTCAGCTCACCGATAGAGTTGTTGTGAAGGAATGGTGCGTACGCCCAAGCTGACAACAATGAGAAGTTACGCAGGTAACCCGCACCAGAGCCTTCACCGCCGATAGTTTTCTCACCGAACTGCTTGCCGCCTATAAGCGGAACCATACGGTTCAGCGTTTTAGGCACAACACCAGCAACGGGGCGTTCGCGGAAGGTTTCAGAACCAAACTCTTCCCAAATAGCACCTTTGTCATGGTTGGTGTGCATAGAGCGACAACGGTTGGTACCTACTTCGTGATACGGCGTTAGTTCGTCGTTACCCAACCAGTCTTGGCCGAACTCACCATCTTTAGCAAACTGAGTCGGACGAACTGCTCCGCTCTCGTCAGCTGAAAGGTGCTTAGCAACGAACTCTGGGCTGGTACGTGTTGCTGCGTCGAACTCGTATTCCCAATATTGTTCTGAACCAAATACGTGGCCTTCGTAGAAACGCTCAAGCGCATCTTTATCAGCAACAATTGATTCAGCTGGAATTTTGGTGGAGTGACAAGCTGCACATTCACGAGCAAACACGGTACGTCCAGGCGGGGCTTTGGCGAGATCAATAAAATCTGAACCCTTTGTGCCGTCCACGTCGGTAGCAGCCATCAAATAGGTCGGCCCAGCGGTGAACAAATACTGCGCTAGGTGCGGCATTTTCGCATCTGCATAGTTCCAAGATTCACACTCAGAGGCACACTGTTTAATGCTCATTGGTTCTTGGTGAGAACCGTCGCCAAACATATCACCAGGAACAGCGAAGTTTGGAACCCAGCATTCTTCAGTACACATGCCTATATTGATATAAACACGTAGCAAGGCAAGACGATCACCCACGGTGTCTTCGCCGCCCTTCAACACGCGGAAAGTAGGCGCTTCTTTGTGCTCGCCGGTGAACGGGTCAATCATTTCGTGTTGGAATACGCGCTTGTTCATGAAATCGGTGATGTTGTTCTGTGTGCCAGGGTTGTGCATAAAGTCGTTGGCTTGTATAGAGGTATCCACTGAACCAGGACGTGCACTACCGAGTGCCTGTTTTGCAAAGTAATCATCAGGTGTCGCGGCTAAGAAGGCCACTTCAGGCTGATTGATATATTGGTTGCCCGCTAAGCCCATCAGGTTTTCCCATTTTGGCTCGTTAGGGTTAGCTGGCGGGTTAGTTGGGTCAAAGCTCACGTGACATTGAATACACGGCTGGCCAATTTTGAAACGACGCTGAGTTTCCTGCTCGCCTTCTTGGTAGGGAGTAGAACGCGGATCAAAGACTACGTTTCCGCTGTCATCCATCTCTGGCTCACGTAAGTATTTGCGATACCCCAAAACACCGGTGGAGTGATCGTCTTGGCAGATATCCATCCAGTAAGAGGATTCGTTGCCTTGCTTACAATCGGGGTCGTTAATAAAGCCCCATTTAGTGAAGCGTTGATCGCGGGTACGCGTGTCTAACCAGGGATACCACATGTTTTCATCGCCGATCGTGCGAGCAAGGTGAATGTCGTTAAGATCTTGGTTACCAAAGGTGCCTTTGAACCAAACGTCACGACCGCGACGAACTGACTCACGCAGCTTAGCGATAGTCTCAGCCGACTCCTTGCCTTCTAAGTCTTTGAACAGAGAGTTTGCATACCGGCAGCCTTCAGCGTCATAACCAGTCGGTTGCGGCTTGTCGCATGCTGGTGGGGCATAAGACTGAGGCAAGGGAACGTTATCCCATTGAATAGGACCGCCACGTTCATGGGTAGCCGGATCAACGTGCCAAATCTTGTCAGACGCTAACGTGTTGTAGAAGTTGTCTTCATACCAATCTGCTTTTTCTCGGACTGACGGAGAGCCTTCGTAAATTCCTGTTTTCTTACCGCGTGCAGCAAGTTCAGTCAGCGGGACTGAGCGCAATGTGCGAGTAAATTCTTCGCTGCTGACCGGAATTTCCGCCATGCCATTGGCGGCAACAGGATGTCCCGGTGGTACATAAGTCAGTGTGCTGTGTAACGCTGCAGAAACAACACCGGTAGTTAGCACTATTCCCAGTAAGGCGATTCGTTTTTTCATCTTTGGATTACCCAGAAATTCAGATTGGTTAATTTTTTAATCACTGATTATATTTTCAGCGTTGGCTTAAGCGCGTCAGTTTTATCCTGGCGGCCAAGTGAGTGGTCGACCGCCAAGCAAATGAAGATGCAAATGGAAGACCGTTTGGCCTACGTCTGCGCCGTTATTCATTACCATGCGGAATGCTTCTTCATACCCGTCCTGCGCCGCAACTTTTGGAGCGGTGCACATAAGGTGGCCGAGAATCATTTGGTCTTCTGTGCTTGCATCACACAGCCTTGGAATCGGCTGTTTAGGGATTAACAAGACATGCATTGGAGCCTGAGGATTGATATCACGGAACGCTAGACACAATTCATCTTCATAGACGATATCGGCTGGTATCTGTCTATTGATAATTTTAGTGAATAAAGTTTCACTCATTATATTTGTCTCCAAGAAACTCTAACTACAGAGCATACGCGTGTGACCTAGAATTTTGCAATGGCGGCTTTTAACAAGCTCTCAAATCTGCTTATTCGCGCTTCCACGGCATCGACCATTTCATCAGTTCGCAGCTCACCATAGGCAAGCCACTCACTCAGTGAACCTAGCACTTCTTCTTCTGCTTTTTTTAAGTGAACCAAGGTGTCTTCAACTTGATGGGACAGCTCGGGATGCTGTTCCGAGAACTGGTCGGCAAATTTTTCTAGCTCTTGTCCGAGTGTTTCCATGCGGTCTTGATACTCTTGCAACATGGCTTTGGCTACTCCGCGGTAAAATGTGTTCTCTAGTTATAGCGCGAGACAGCTAAAATTTCATCCCGTTCACCACTTCTTTGGCAGCCACTGCCATTACAGCTGACGCCTGCCGAGATTTACTGGCGCGATGAGGCCCCGTGGGAACGGAGTTACAGCGACGCTTATTACTCACGCCACGACGGCAGTGCCGAGTCTCGTTATGTGTTCCTTGAGGGCAATGGCTTTCCGAGCCGCTGGCTACAGAAAGACTGCTGGACTATTGCAGAGACAGGCTTCGGCACGGGGTTGAATTTCCTTTGCTGCTGGGAGCAATGGCAAAAACACGCTTCTGCCGCTGGCCGCCTTACCTACATTAGTTCTGAAAAACATCCGCTTAGTTTGGCCAACCTGCGCAGCACTTTGGATCAGTGGACAGACCTCGCGCCATTCGCGGCCGAGCTCCTAGAGCAGTGGCCAGATTCGGTTGGTGGCTTTCACAGCCTGAGTCTACACGGTGGACGAGTGACGCTGTTATTGCTCTTTGGGGACTCGCTGCACTGCTACAGCCAGCTAGATGCGCCGATAGATGCATGGTTTCTAGATGGCTTTAGTCCTTCCCGCAATCCGGAGATGTGGCGCAGCGAGCTGTTTCAACAAATCGGCCGCTTGAGCGTCTTAGGAACAACGCTTGCGACCTTTACATCAGCGAGTTTTGTTCGCCAAGGCTTAGCTGATTTTGGTTTCTCGATGTCTAAGCGAAAAGGCTATCGCTACAAACGAGAGATGCTTGTTGGCGAATTCCAGAGCGGTAGCGCAAGTCAGGTTTCTGGCGAAAAATCTGTTGCGGTTATTGGCGGTGGGCTGGCAGGCTGCTCCGTTGCCCATTCGCTTGCGGCAAGGGGCGTTAAAGTTGACCTATACGAATCCGGCGCCAAGCTAGCCTCGGGTGCAAGCGGAATCCCAGCAGCAGTCACTAGGCCCTTCCCCGACAAATCGCTCTCGCCTGCAGCTCGGCTATCAATTGACGGATTCGCGTACACTCGCCAACTTCTACAACGATTCGGCTTGGATAAGCCACAAGGTGCAATCTGGGCAAGCACCGAGTTGTGGCCGGACATTCCGCCAGAACTTGCGATACCCAGCGAAGTGAGCGAGATTTGTTCTAGTGCTGGGATACTGTTCCCAAAAGCTCAAACCACGGATGTCGCAGCACTTTGCGGCGCACTAGTGAGCCACCCAAACATCCGTTGCTACTTCAACAGCTCGGTGTCCTCGCTGTCCGCCAATGGCGAGGGATGGCAGATTACTGCTGGCGAAAACCAGTTGAGCTATTCGCACATAGTTATTTGCAGTGGAGCGGTTACCAAGCTTCTGGCGGACTTAGATACGCCGCTAAACTCGCGCCCGATACGCGGACAACTAAGCGGCTACCAAACGGAAACCTCGCCTGCACATATCGTATGCGGTAACGGCCACATCAGTCGCCACGATGGCATGACTTGGGTGGGGGCTAGCTTTGTGCCGGGAGACACTGCAGTCGACATTCGCGAGAGAGATCGCGAAGTCTATGAAGAAAAGGTCGCCGAGCTAACCGGCAATTGGGCAACACAGGTTTACTCGCAACCACGTATCGACTGGGCGGGGATACGCAGCACCACTGCAGACCATTTGCCGTTGGCTGGTCAGCTCGCTTGTATGGACAAGCTCAATGCTCAATATAAGAATGAACGACCGCGACGAGGCAGAGATATAGACCCAGGTTGCAGG
>JBLHFB010000012.1:0-16842 GCA_047614865.1 Gammaproteobacteria bacterium
TTTCCCAAGAAGCAACAACCCACACCTTGGCGAACGTTAGCCAAACGATTCCTGAGAGCCTTTCCCATTATATCCATGCGAAAAGCTTAGTAAAACGACCCCCTAGCGACCCGTTTGACGCCGCTAAAAAAATCCGTCGGTGCTGCGTTCCACAGCGTAGTGTGTCGATAGGGTGCATTCGGTTTGTCTTTCTAGCGTGAGTATCTCTGACGCACGAGATCTAGCGAGACCCTTCGGCAAAATCGAGATGTAAATCAACTGTTGCTCGGCAGCAAGCCAGCACTTTGCTGTTGATCACGTACATCACTTTCAGATACCTCTCGCTCCTTGCGCGACGCCACTAGCAACATACAGGGCGTCACAACCAGAGTAAGCACAGTGGCAAACGCGAGGCCGCCAATAATCACGATCGATAAGCCCACCCACCAGATGCCATCAGGTGAGCCAATGCTGTAGCTGCGGTTAACCACGTCTACGCTAACGGTTAGCGCCATCGGTAGCAAACCTAATCCCGTCGTAACCGTAGTCAGCAACACAGGGCGAAGTCGTTGGCGGCCGGTTTCGATAACCGCTTCGCGCGGCGTCCAACCTTGGAGCCTCAGTTGGTTATAGGCATCGATAAGAACAATGTTGTTGTTGACCACAATCCCAGCCAAGCACACCACACCCATACCTCCCATGATGATCCCGAACGGCTGGCCCGTAATTAGTAGTACGATCAGCGCCCCAACAACCGAGAACACCACCGCAGTCAAAACGATCAATGCTTGGCTGTAGCTATTAAACTGAACTACCAATATCAGCATAATCATGCCAATCCCTAAAGCCATCGCGCCGACTAAGAATTCGCCGGCTTCTTGCTGCTCCTCGCTCTCGCCACGCAACCTGATAAAGGTGCCTTCAGGCAAAGGATTGTCTAACAGCCATGCGTTCAGCAACTTGAGCTGGGTATCCGCCAAATACCCGCCTGCCACATCGGCTTTAATTTCGTAAATTCGGTTACCGTTTACGCGCTTAATTTTGTCTACACGTTGCGCTGCGCTGCGCTTAACGAATGCCGAAATAGGCACAAGCCCCTGAGAAGTTTGAATCCGCATCTGGTCCAAGACGTCAAGCGTGCGTGACTCCCTAGGGTAGATCACACGAATATCCAGTTCGTCGTCAACATCATCGGGCAGGTACTCTCCTACTTTTACGCCTTGAGTTACCAGCTGAACGGCTTGCCCAATTGTGGCTACGTCGGTCCCTAGCCTGCTTGCCTCGGCTCGGTCAATATCTAAGCGCCACTCCAAACCCGGCAACGCCCTGCTGTCCTCAATCGCGACAATTCCGCCGACGTCTTCCATGCCTTCACGTAGCAGATCAACCGCATCACTGCGCGCCTGATCATCTGCCGCGGCGACTTCTAGGTTGATTGGCTTGCCAGCAGCCGGACCGTCTTTGAGTTCGTAAACAGAGACATTCAAACCGCCGAATTGCCCCTCAAGCTCTCGCTTTAGGGTTGCCATCATTTCTTTGCCGGAAATTTCAAACGGCCAAGTGTGAAGCATGATGTTAATTCTACCAATCGCATCCGCGGGAGCTTCTTGGAAAGGCCCACCCACTGCGGTCATAATCGAAGCCACATTGTCCCTATGCTGCAAGACACGTTGCTCCACCAAGGTAACCAAACGGTCTTTCTCTTCGATCGACATATCCCCCCGAGCCTGCACCTCAACATAAAGTTGCTCTGGCTCAGTTTCCGGAAAAAACTCAACGCCAGCGCCTGCTTGTGTGTAGATCACAACCACTCCAGCTAAGCCAACGATCGCGATCACAACCACGGCTATCGGTGCTTTGGTTAACTGTCGAAGGAAAGCGACATAGAGTGAAAAACCAGTTTCCTCGACAGCCGCGGTCGCCGATGGTTTCCGCGGCCCAGTAAGCGCGCCAACAACAGGCACAAATAACAAGGCAAAAAGCATCGACATGCCCAGCACGCAGACAACAGTCAGCGGCACTTTCGACATAAATTGGCCCATCATTCCCGGCCAGAATACCAACGGCAAAAATGCCGCTACGGTGGTTCCAGTCGAAGAAATAACCGGCCAAGCCATTCGCCGTGCGGCTTCGGCATAGGCGGCTCGCCTGCCCATCCCTTCGGCAAGGCATTTATCGGCCATCTCGATTACTACAATGGTGCCGTCCACCAGCAACCCCAGTGAGAGCATCAAACCAAAAAGCGTGACCTGGTTGAGGCTATGCCCAAGGAAATCCATTGCCAATATACCAAGCAAAAAACTACCTGGAATCGACAGTCCAACTAATAAACCAGACCGCAATCCAAGCGTTGCAACGACCACAATCATTACCAGCATGACTCCGGTAGCAACGCTATTGACGAGGTTGTTGACTCGGCGCTCGATCATTCCAGATTCATCCCAATACCAAGAGTGAGTCATTCCTTCTGGGAGGTTATCTAATAGCGGTTTTGCAGCTGCTTTAAGCTCGTCAATATGGTCAATGGTGCTGACTCCTATCCGCTTTCTTACTGCAATTTCAACTGCTTCTTTGCCAAACACACGGGTGATCATCGTCGGTTCGGCATATCCACGCCGAACCGTTGCCACGTCTCCCAGCAGCACCGCTTGATTACCATCGGTTTTGAGAGCGATGTTTAGGAGCGTATTAATATCGTCAATAACGCCCGGCACTTTAATTGTAGTTTGCGATGTTTGATTACTAAGCGAACCCGCAGCAACTAATAAGTTGTTGCGATTAATTCTGCTGTAGACCTCCTCCATCGGCAGTTTAAAGTGATCCAGCGCCGCCGGATCGACAATGATTTCGAGTTGCTCATCACGTTTGCCGACGAGGTCTACCCCAAGCACTCCAGGCACTTCTTCAAGGCGTTTTTCCAAAGCATTTGCAACCTTGTAAATCGCCCTACGTGATAAATCGCCGCCCACCAGAAGCCGCACGACAGGATTATCTGTAGAGTTAAACTCTTTGATTGTTGGCTCTTGGGAGTCTGCAGGTAGCTCGGCTCTTGCAGAATCCACTTCGGCACGAACCTCGGCTAAGGCCTTATTGGTGTCGCTGCCGAACTCCAGCTCTATCATCACCTCTACCAAGCCTTCCGTGGCAACCGACGATATTTGCTTGACGCCCTCGATGGTTTCCAACTCCAACTCAAGCGGCTTAGCGATTAGTCGCTCACCGTCTTCAGGCGAAATTCCTGGGTGGACAACCGAGACCACAAACATGGGCAATGTGATATCCGGGAAGTTTTCTTTCGGGATGCTGTTGACGCCCAAGTAGCCTGCAATCAGAAGGCTTACCATCATCATCATGACCGCCCGAGGCCTTATGAAGGCCGCATTAATTAGCTTGTTCATAAGCTCTCAGCTGCGCTTTTGGCTGGCTGAGCCGGGCTTATCTTGACGAGATCGCCCGCTCGAACAAAGCCCTGCCCGCTGACGATCACTTGAGTAGCTTCAGGCATACCCTGCACCAACAGCATTTGCCGCTCAGCCTGTGAGATATCCACCGGCCAAAACTCAACTCTATGGTCGATGCCGACCGTTTTTACACCCAGTACGCCCTCTTCGTCTAGGGTCACAACATTGCTGGATACCCTATGCACTTGAACCTGATTGCGCTCTAAAAGCAGCTTGGCACTGGCGCCACCGACAAAGCGTGGATGATCGTTATCAATCAGAACCTCTAGGCGGTAACTGCGCGTTTTATCGTCGGCTTGAGTAGCGATGTAACGGACCGTGCCATCAACCGTTTTTCCAGTTGTCAGCCGAGCCGTGGCGGTTTGTCCAATCGTAAACAGATGCACTTGTGACTCAGGTAAATTGGCAACCAATAAGTATTGATCCTGCCTGACTAGCTGACCAAGAACCTGTCCGCTATTAATGACCGAACCGGGCTCTGCGTTGCGCTTCTCAACCACTCCGTTAAACGGAGCGCGGACTGTGCTGAGCCAGATTTCCAACTCAATCTGAGCCAACTCGTGCTTCGCAGCTTCCAATGCAGCGACTATCCCTTGGTATTCTGCCTCGCTTTGGTAACCTTCTGATTTCATTTTACTAGCCGCCGCGACGTCTGCCGAACGCTTTTTAAGCCATGCTTGCGCCTCACTTAATCGGGACGGTTTAGTACCCAAGCTAACGATTACCAAGGGGTCTCCTTCGCTAACCAACTGACCAGCCTGCATGCTCACCGACTCAATAATTCCGCCAAGTAATGATGAAATACTGGCCTCCTGTAGCGGCTCAGTCCTTGCGTAAATTTCTACGGTGGGCTGTATCCAGTGTGCGTAACTGTTCTCCACTACCACTGATATTGCAGATACGTCGCCGTTTATCGGTGACTCATCTTCCGACAGAGGTAACTCAGACAGGATTGACTCATCGCCAGTTGGCGTATTGGCGTGAGCGGTGCCCTGATCGTGATTACCTAGACGACCACTAAGCATCCATAGAACAAGCGCGATAAAAATGACGATCGCAGACAACAGTGATTTTTTTTGGTGAGTCATGTTATTGCTCCGTCCCGTTCTCGGAAGGCTTATTCTCTTGTGCCATGATTTCCAATACCGGCTCTATATGTCCCCCTCCGATACGGAAGAACTGCTCCACCTGCCTAACGCGGCTCACGGCCCCCGAATAGTCGCTTTCGCCTTCGAGCGCCTCAATTAGCGCCGAAGCATTTCGCCGCATCTGCCTCATTCGCTCGGCGTATACCAACAGCATCGCTTTATAAGGCTCGTCGACAATTTGGTAATAGTCTTGGCGTTCACCAGCGACCGCCACTCGTTCAATCATTCCCTGCGACGCTAGCAATCTTGCATTGGTGCTTATGCTGCCGCGGCTTACCTGCAACTCATCAGCTAATGCACTCAAGCTGCAGGCCTCACCATTAACCAGCAAATAGCCCATCATTCGTCCCGCAATACGCGGCAAGCCATCCGCTTGAGCATTCAAACCGAGTTGCTCGATAAATAGCGATATCGCACTGTCAAACTCCGGGTTGGTGTCTTGTTTCTGCCGATGTGGTGAGGGGACTAGATTGTTCATTGCTGTACGCCGAGAGCTTAGGGTTCAAGGATGTTACCAGTTTGTTCAGTTTGAACTAAACGTAAAATACGCTTTTCGACGACCGGCAACATCGACTCTCAATCCATAGCGCCCCCTATCGTCCGCGTTCGTGGATAATACCGTCACCGTTTTGCAAATCTGCTTGCGGAAAAACTGGGATGCATTGCAATTAAATGAAGGCTGTAATTGTTGGCGGAGGAATTGGCGGGCTAGCAGCGGCTATCGCGTTGAAGCAGACAGGATGGACCGTGACTGTGCTCGAGCAAGCCCACGTTATCCAAGACGTCGGAGCAGGAATTCAAATAAGTCCTAATGGATGCCACGTGCTTCAGGCGCTAGGGGTCTTGAATTCAGTAAAGGCTCGCGCGTTCTTGCCGCAAGCATTAGAGCTACGCTTAGGAGTCAGCGGACGCCAGGTCTTCAACATCCCTCTGCAAGCGCATTCGCAGAAACGCTGGGGCAATGACTATTTGCATGTCCACCGCGCAGATTTGATTACTTCATTGTTAGAACGTCTCGACGAGATAGCCCCAAGCGCCGTTTCGACTGGCCAACGGGTCATCCGATACAATAATCTAGCCGATCACGTGCGCATTGAAACCACTAGCGACAGCCACCAAGCAGACCTTCTGGTCGGCGCTGACGGCATTCACTCGGTCATACAAGCACAAATGCTAGGCCCAAATGACGCTCGCTATACCGGCAACGTAGCGTGGCGCGCAGTAGTTCCTAGCGAGAAACTCGGCGACCTACTCCCGCCGCCGACTGCCTGTGTGTGGGCGGGATCTAGACGCCACGCGGTAACCTACCGGCTAGCTGGCGGCTCATTGGTAAATTTCGTCGGTGTTGTAGAGCAGACTCAGTGGAAAAACGAATCGTGGACCGAGCGAGGTAGCCAAGAAGAACTCGCGGCAGACTTCTCAGGTTGGCATCCAACGATCACAAACATCATTAAAAACGCGCCTGATGTCTATCGTTGGGGCTTGTTTGACCGAGAGCCCCTCTCGCAGTGGAGCGACGGCCGCGTAACGCTTCTGGGTGATGCCTGCCACCCGATGCTGCCCTTCCAAGCACAAGGTGCAAGCTGCGCTTTGGAAGACGCCTGGGAACTAGCCCAAACGCTGGGCCAGCAAGATATCCCCAACGCACTTGAAAGCTACTTCAACAAGCGAATTGGGCGCGCAAGCAAGATACAGAAGGCTTCAAGAGCGAATATGGGGCGCTTTCATCACGGTAACCCTCTCGCTTATGCACCGATGTTTATCGCTGGGCGCTTCCTACCGAAGTACGTGCACTCAAGGCAAGATTGGATCTATGGTCACAATGTGACCCAAAGCAAATAGGGGTTTCGCATTTCCGATGCGAGCCACCCACAAAAAACCCCGCATCAAGCGGCCTTTTTTGTGGGTCTTAACTGAAAATTAGAGCGAACTCCATCTCCCGTTGCGACGGCGGCCAAATGGGATTTTGGGAATCACAAAGCCCATAAATATTCCGAACACCAGTACTGCAGCACCAACCACAAACCATGTAGTCTGAGAGCTAGAACGCAATTGTGCGTTACCGCGGTCTAGCCGTTCGTTTTCGTCGGTAAGTTGAGAAACTTCCTCAGATAAACGCTGATTTTCTTGGCTGATCTCTGAAGTTCTAGCGGTAAGGCGCTGCAATTCTTTAAGCTGGCGAGTCAATTCTTTGTTTTCTCTTGAGAGATTACCTTTGGTAGTCTCAAGATTACGATTTCCGCTGCGATACGTCGACAAGGACTCGCGCGTTTCGGCCAGCTTTTCTTTTGCGGCCGCTTCTGCTTTAAGCGCACGCGACACTTGGTCACGCGCAGCTGGATCGCTGCTCAATTCCCGAGTTAGCATCCAGCCAACGTCGCCGTCGCTTACGCGGACTTCAGACCAACCAGACTCCTTATCCACCTGAAGAACTGACACCTTTGAGCCGCTGCGTAATCCGCGTTTGATTCCAAACTGAATAGAGGGGCCCTTACGCATATAAACGGTCAAATTGTCGCTGATATAACGCGTTTCAGCGCTCACCGAGGTAGCAGGCGCTGCCGACAAAATTAGCACCGCAAGTAATGGCAGAATGGAAAATAACTTCACTTAAAAATCCGTGGTTAAACTTAACAGGGCCGCTATTCTACATAACCTCACAGCGATTGGGCCGCCTGCGTTAAAATGCGGTTAATCTGCTTCCCACCGGGGAGCCAAACCTCTGCAAAAGCGACGCACTCTGTGAAAGATATTCCTAAGCCTATTAGCAACACCACCATCCAGCCACCCGCCGCTGAACTAGCCTCTGATCGCGCCAAAGCTGCGCGCGCCAAGCGTGCACGGCCGGCCCCGTTAGAAGCGGGGGTGAAGTTACGCGCCGAAGAGAAAATGGCCCGTATACCGGTCAAAATTGAGCCTACGCGCAAAGCAATTCGCAAGCCGTCTTGGATTAGAGCCAAAGCCCCCGTTGGTAAGAAAGTTGCCCAGCTAAAAAGTATCTTGCGCGAAAACAAGCTACACACCGTGTGCGAAGAAGCGTCTTGCCCTAATTTGGGTGAATGTTTCGGTAACGGCACCGCCACCTTCATGATCATGGGTGACATTTGCACTCGCCGCTGCACATTCTGCGACGTAGCTCATGGCCGACCAAACCTTTTAGACAGTGACGAGCCGGCTCACCTAGCTCAAACGATCACTCAGATGGGCCTGAAATACGTAGTCATTACCTCTGTAGACAGAGACGATTTGAAGGATGGTGGCGCTGACCATTATGTCGACTGCATTCAACGCACGCGCGCGCTCAGCCCAAGCACTAAAATTGAAGTGTTGGTACCAGACTTTCGAGGGCGCATGGATGTGGCGCTTGCGGTAATTGGGCAGACTCCGCCGGATGTGTTTAATCACAACCTAGAAACCGTGCCTCGCCTCTATAAAGAAGTTCGCCCTGGCTCAGATTATCAACATTCACTTAGCTTGCTAAAACTCTTCAAAGATAGCCATGCCAAGGTTCCGACCAAGTCAGGAATCATGCTCGGCTTGGGCGAAGAGATGGATGAAGTTCGTCAAACGATGCGTGATCTGCGCGATCACGACGTGGATATGATCACTATTGGCCAGTATTTGCAGCCAAGCCTTCACCACCACCCGATAGTGCGCTATGTAACGCCTGATGAATTTAAAGGCTTAGAAGATTACGGCTACGAGATCGGTTTTAGCCATGTCGCCAGTGGGCCGATGGTCCGTTCTTCGTATCACGCCGACGAAATGGCAAAGCAAGTTATAAGCCAATAGTATCTACCTAAGCTGGCAACCAGCCTGCCAGCTTAGGACCTCGACACAGCGAGATGTTGCTCTACTTCGGCTAAGTCTCGCGGCGTGCCAACGTTAAACCACGTTCCTTTGTAGAGTTCACCACTGACCATGCCAGTTGGAATGATGAAATCCCAGAGTTCACGTAGCGGCCTCACGCCCGTATCCCAATTGTCGAAAAAACTCGGATCATATGCCGACAAGCTTGAGAAACACGGCCCCTTCTGGTCTTTGAATTCTTTGAGTTCAACGCTGTTATTGATCAGCAAAAAGTCGCCCATAGGGTGGTAAGCCGGCGGAGGCACCATGACCAGATGGGCTAGGCTGCCTAGCGGCAGCGATAGATCCTTATAATCGTAGTCTGACCAAATATCTGCTGCAATTACCGCAAACGGCTCGTCGCCTAGCAGCGGTAGAGCATTGATTATTCCACCGGCTGATTCCAGCGCCCCCGGAATAGCGGTTTCGTCTGAATAGAGAATCTCCAATCCATAGCAGTCTCCGTCACCCAACAGCTGGGGGATTTTATCACCACACCAGCCCAAATTTACAACCACCCGCTCAAAGCCCGCGGTGGCAAGCTTTTCAACGTGATATTCAATCAGTGGTTTGCCGCCCACTTTGAGCAGTGGTTTAGGCGTCGACCGGGTCAGAGGCATCATCCGGCTACCCCTGCCTGCGGCAAGAAGCATCGCGGTTTTGAGATTTTTCATCGTCACAGACCTCTAATCGTACGACTCTGGAAATGCTGGCAACACCAGCTCGTCGAGAAGAACACAGAACTCCTCAAACTCTGGGTATTTCCCGGCCACCTCTCTGATATAACGAAGAGTCAACGGAATGTCGCCCATATAGGCGCTTTTTCCGTCACGGTAGTTAAGTCGGCAGAAACGGCCAGCCACTTTAATGTGGCGTTGCAGCCCCATCCAGTCAAACCATTGAGTGAATGTATTGGCGTCAACATTGGGCGCGACTTGCTGGCGATAAGTCTCTAGCCATTCGGCTATCTCGTCGGCCTCAAGTTGAATATAGGCATCGCGCAGCAAAGACACCGCGTCGTATGTCAATGCGCCGATAACTGCGTCTTGGAAGTCGAGCATTCCACTAATTTGGCCGTCTGGGCCAACCATCAAGTTCCGCGAGTGGTAGTCCAAATGAACCATCACCTGTGGCTGAGCCGAAGCGCTATCGAGCACTAGCCGGATTGTACTATTTAGGGTGTCAATCTGTTTAGCAGTTAAGTTCAGGCTTAGGTGGCGCTCTAACAGCCATTCTTGAAACTCGCTGCATTCAGTCGCCAGTCGCTTGCGAGTATAAGCTGGCAAGATAATTCCATTTTCGACGGCAACGCTTGCGCCAGTCGATTGCAATGGTTCCAGCAACTCAAGTGCTTGAGCATACAAGCCTGCGCGCGCGTGCGGATTTTCGCTGAGCGCAGTTAATAATGTATCGCTTCCTAAGTCGGTTAACAGCAGAAAGCCACGCTCCAAATCTGCTGCAACCACGCGGGTTGCAGGCACCGATAGCAATTCAAGCAAATGCGCTATGTCACAAAAAGGTGCACTATTTTCTTTGTCTGGCGGTGCATCCATTACAATGTACGAAACACGCTGAGCGTTGGAGGTATACCAGCCGCGAAAGTAGCGCCGGAAGCTTGCGTCGTTAGACGCCGCAGCCAAACCACTCAGCGGCTTGCCAATTTCTATTAACCACTGTTGTATTGCAGCCAAACGGTCCATAAGTCGTTCTTTTTTGTGAATTCTAATCAGCGCCTATTCTACGTTTCTAATGCCAAGCCTGTGGCTCAGTTATTGAAATTTGCTGGGCTGGCAGGCTGCTTGCTTGGTTTGGCGGGCGCCGCTTCCGCTGAAACACTCTGCGATAGCACGCTCATTCCTACCCCGGCGCTTATCGAGAGCCCCGGTGAAGGAATCACCATTGAGGCAGATAGCGCAGAACTCGGCAAAACTGGCGGTGCCAAGTTACGCGGCAACGTTAGAGTCTCGATGCTAAATCAGCAGATTGCGGCGGACGCCATTGATGTTACTGATGGAAATCAACAGCTGAATGCAAGTGGCAACGTCCGCTTTAGGAGCAATCAAGCTGAGCTGGACGCATCGAGTGCAGAGATTTCTGCAGCCAGCCTCGAAGCCACCTTCAAAGACGCCGAATTCCGCTTGTACGATAGCGAAGGAAAATTCTCCGCGCGGGGCAGTGCTTCCAGTCTGGAAACAGGCAAGAAGGGCCAAGCCGAACTTAACGATGTACTTTTCACCACCTGCCCACCCGGAGAAAAGGGCTGGGAACTAAGCGCTCAGCGAATCGAATTAAACGAGGAGACCGGCAGCGGTTACGCAAGAAAGGTAAAGCTCAATTTTTACGGTGTTCCACTTTTCTATTTTCCAGGGCTATCCTTTCCGTATACAGATGCGCGTAAAAGCGGAATCCTAGCGCCAAAATTTGCTAGCTCAGGCAGTTCTGGCTTGGATATAAGCGTCCCCTACTACTGGAATATCGCGCCCAATTACGACGCTACCCTGACGCCACGAATTCTATCAACGCGCGGCTTAATGCTGGATACCGAATGGCGGTATCTAATGAAGGAGCGCAATAGCGACGGCCTAAGTGTTGATCATCAGAGCGGCGTGGTTCTCGGCTCCATTTTGCCGTCCGACAGAGAAGTTAACAGCGACCGTTACCGCCTACGTTGGGAGCACAGCCAGGCACACGGCACCGCAGACGACTATTGGTCTGTAGCCGGCAATGGAACGCAGATCAGTGATGCCGACTATTTTGACGACTTGGGTAGTGATTTAGCGACCGCAAACAAGCCGCTATTGCACGACAGTGTTATCGCCACACTATCGCGCCGCAACCTTCGTCAGCAACAGATCGATACCCAATGGAAACTGAGTATTGCTAGTAGCCGCTTTCAGGTTTTACAGCCGACGGTTACCAGTGATACCACCCGATCCCTGCCAACCGTCAAAGCCACATGGGAAAACCATATAAGTGACGGAAATTTGTATCTCGGAGGCAGTGCTCGTTGGGATCGTTTTATCCGCACCAATGACGACGGTGACCGTTATCATTTTGAGCAATACATTGCTTGGCGGCACCAGCAGCCGGCCTGGTACGCCCGCGCCAAACTCAATTTAAAGCACACACGTTACAGTTTGGAAAACCCTACCGTGGGTGCCGATCAATTAAGGCGTAGCATTCCGACATTTACCGCTCACTTGGGCAGCCACTGGGAAAAAATTGGCAATAAGGGCGTACAAATTATTGAGCCGTCGCTACACATTCTCTACGTGCCTCTGCGAAACCAGACCGACCTGCCGTTTTATGACACCGCCTTGCCCGAATTCACTTGGCCGTGGCTATTTGCAGACAACCGCTACACCGGCATTGATCGAATCGGCGATTCTAAACGGGCAGCGCTTAGTGTTCGCTGGCAGTGGCTTCGTGATGGCAATCCATTAGCGGAATTCCGCTTCGGCCAGTTGTACGAACAATCTACCCGCCGCTTTTCACTGGCCGGCGAATCAGTACTTAACCAGCGATCAGGGGTACTAATGGAATCCCAGCTTCGATTCGGCAAAGGTTGGCGCTTTGTGGGTGATGGCGAATGGGATGGTGGCGATAACGAAGTTGAACGTGCTCGAGCAAACTTAATCTATCAAAACGACCGTCTTGGACAGCTTTCAGCCAGCTGGAAGCAGCGCCAAAAGCTCTACGAACAAGTCGGCTTCGAATACCGACGAGCGATTAGTTCTCGCTGGAAAATCACCACCGGCATGGATTATTCCTTACGAGATGACGCTGCCTTGGAAACTTATGCGCTGTTTCGCTATCAGAGTTGCTGCTGGGCTGTTGAAATGGGCGGTCGACGCTATGTTACTCCCTCCGACAATCTTGCCGATCGCGAGTTAGATACGGCAGTATTTTTCCGCTTTGAATTACAAGGGCTCGGCGAGTTTGGCGACACCTTAGACAACCCATTTGACGAGACTAGCAACAGCTGGCGTTATTAAGTTATTAACCTACCAAAGTGCTAAAATCTGGCCCTTCTCGCGCCATAAAATAAATTTCGGACAAACCATGCGCAAACTCAAACAACAAGTTCAAACCTTCGCTCTCGCCACGACTCTTAGCCTGAGTGCGTTTAGTAGCCACGCCGCACGCGAACCGGTCGACAAAATTGCCGCCGTAGTCAACGAAGATGTGGTTCTACAGAGCGAATTGATCGCAGCAGTGGCTAATATTAGTAAGCAGCTGAGCAGCCAGGGACAACAGCTCCCACCTGCGACCACGCTACGTTCGCAAGTATTAGAACGGCTCATAACTGCAAAGGTTCAGGAACAGCGCGCAGAACGGATTGGCATCCGGATTGACGAAGCCGAGCTGACTGCAGCGGTAAAATCGATCGCTGAACGGAACGGTTTGAGCTTACGTGAGTTTGCTAGCGCTTTGCGGGCCGACGAAATCGACTACCTAGAATTTCGTAACAGCATCCGTAGCGAAATGATTATGAACCGCCTTCGCCAGAGCGAAGTAGAACGAAAAGTTGTGGTAACCGAACGCGAAGTCGATGACGCAATGGGGGCCTTCATCAAGCAGTCTGAACAAAACAAAAGCTATCGCCTGCAACACATTATGGTTGGTCTGCCAGAAGCAGCAGACGGCAACGTGCTCGCCGAGCGACAAGCGAAGATTGACGGTGTACTCCAGCAGTTGAGCAACGGTGGTGATTTTTCGGATCTAGCAATCGCTAACTCTGACGGCCAATTTGCCCTAGAAGGCGGTAACTTAGGATGGAGAAAGATCGACGAAGTACCACAGCTTTTTGCTGATGCGGTTAAATCGCTTGAATCGGGCCAACACAGCCAAGTGATTCGCAGCGGGGGCGGCTTCCATATTATTAAGATTGCCGAAACCAAAGGTGAGGAGCGCCACTTCACTAATGAAGCCCTAGCTCGGCATATTCTGATTTCTGTAAACGACAAACGCAGCGATGCTGAGGCGAAAGAGCGCACTAACGAAATCATGCGTAAGCTATATGCAGGTGAAGACTTTGCAAGTTTGGCAAAAGAGTTTTCAGACGACCCAGGTTCAGGCGCTAAAGGCGGCGACTTGGGCTGGACTGACCCAGTCGCTTTTGTACCCAAATTTTCAGAGGCCGTTAAAAGCCAGGAGCTTGCCACTATTGGTCAGTCTGTAAAAACGCAATTCGGTTACCACCTTATTGAAGTTCTGGATCGTCGCCAAGTGGATACCACTGAATTAGAGCAGCGCAGCCAAGTACGCCGTGCGATAGGCGAACGCAAGATGGCTGAGGAAAGCACTCTGTGGCAGCAGCGTCTGCGTGACGAAGCTTATGTTGACCTCCGTATTTAAAGCGGGTGCAACGTAAGCCACTAGCAATCACTGCGGGTGAACCCGCCGGCATTGGCCCAGATATATGCTTAGAGGCATACTTAGCTAGCGACACACCCAACTGGATAGTAGTAGCCGATTTACAACTGCTTAAAGATAGAGCCGCCCATCTCGGCTTGATTATTCAGTTTTCTAGATGGCAACCAGGCAGTCCGCTGTCTGCCGACTGCCTTAATGTGTTGCACGTTCCACTGCACTCGCAAACCCAGTTGGGCCAGCTGAATGTCGACAACGCACCGTATGTCCTCGAAACACTCAATATAGCCGCGGACGGATGCTTATCAGGGAAATTCTCTGGCATGGTTACCGCACCCGTTCAGAAATCAATAATCAATGACGCTGGTTACCCGTTTAGTGGCCACACCGAATACCTAGCCGAGCGCGTCGGCGGCTATCCGGTAATGATGCTCTCGGCTGACGGCACTTTAGCCGATCAGCACTACACCATGCGGGTCGCTCTCGCTACCACGCACCTTCCACTGCGTGATGTTGCCGATGCAATAACCACCGAGACTCTAACCACCGTAGTGGAAATACTCGATCGCGACCTAAAGCAACGCTTCGGCATTTCGAATCCAAGAATCTTGGTTTGCGGCTTGAACCCTCACGCAGGCGAGCATGGTCATCTTGGCAGCGAAGAGCGGGACACCATCATTCCAGCGATGAACAACTTGCGGAAGCGTGGCATCGACGTGTCAGCCCCCCTTCCCGCCGATACCCTATTTGTCCCCCGCCATCTTCTGGGTGCAGACGCGATACTTGCGATGTACCACGATCAAGGCTTACCCGTCCTAAAACACTACGGCTTCGGCAAAGGAACAAACATCACACTGGGCTTACCCATTGTTCGCACCTCTGTCGACCACGGCACCGCATTAGACCTAGCCGGTAGTGGCGAAGCAGATTATCGCAGTATGGCAGCGGCCATTTCGACCGCCCAGCAAATGAGTACCTGTTAAATGGAACATCGTGCTAGAAAGCGATTCGGGCAGAACTTCCTGCACGACCCGGTAGTAATTGATCGAATAGTCCGGTCTATCAATCCCAAAGCGGATGACAAAATCGTTGAGATTGGTCCAGGCTTAGGCGCTATTACCGCGCCGATTCTCGAGCTTGTGGATCAATTGCACGTAGTGGAAATCGACCGGGACGTGCGCGCGATACTCGAGCAAAAATTTGTTGTCGAGCGGGCCAAAGACCAGCTGGTAATTCATGGCGCGGATGCGCTGAAGTTCCAGATGGCAGACATCTCCACTGAAAATCGTAGCCTGCGAATCATCGGCAACCTGCCCTACAATATTTCTACCCCACTAATCTTCAAGTTGATGGCACAACGCCATTTGATTAAAGATATGCATTTCATGCTACAACGCGAAGTGGTAGATCGGATGGTCGCCGCTCCGGGTAATAAACAGTACGGGCGGCTTGGTGTAATGCTGGCTCCTTACTGCAATGTGTCTGGCCTATTTGATGTCGGCCCCGGTGCGTTCAAACCACCACCAAAAGTATGGTCGTCAATCGTTAGATTAGAGCCATGGGCAACACCACCGTTTGAAATTAGCGACCATCAGCTATATTCGGACGTGGTGATGCTAGCTTTCGGCCAACGACGAAAAACACTTCGCAACAGCCTAAAACCGGTACTAGACTCAACACAGTTAGAGTCAATTGGAATTAACCCCACAGCACGGCCCGAAGTACTCAGTGCTGCCGAGTTCGCAGCAATTGCAAACCACCTTGCTATACTCAATGCAGCCAACTAACCGGTCCGCACTATGTCTACCTACAGCAACGTTCTTCTTGCGTTGGACTTGAACAGTAACCTCAAAGACGTAATTCAACGCGCCTGTGAGTTTGCACAATCGCAGTCTGCCAAGCTAACGGTCTTGAACGTAGTGGAATATCTCCCGATTGACCCAACCGCCGAACTGATGCTTTCTTCTCCCGCCGTACTAGAAGCGGAACTAGTCGACATAGCAAAAGAACGGATTGCAGCAGCCATTGCAGCGCTGCCTGATGAGGCACAAATAGGGCTTCAGATTAGATGCTCTGTCTTGCCTGGCAACATTCGCGATCTGATCGTGCAAACCGCCAAAGATTCAGCTCACGACCTAATTATCGTTGGTCGACAGCAGCGACATGGACTGGCACTCTTGCTAGGACGAACCGAAGATGCCGTACTGCACCATGCACACTGCGACGTATTGGCAATTACCCTATAACCGCGCAGCGCCCCTCCTATGGCTATTTACGCTTTTGGCGACCTACAAGGTTGTTACGACGAACTTCAAAAACTTCTTGATCAAATAGGCCCGACCTCAGACGACGAACTCTGGTTCGTCGGTGACCTAGTCAACCGCGGACCAAAATCCCTAAAAACGCTTCGCTACGTTCACGGCCTCGGAAATCAAGCGAAATGCGTCTTGGGAAATCATGACCTGCATTTATTAGCAGTCGCCAGCGGTTTCTCGCAACCGAAACACGGCGACACGCTGGGTAAAATATTATTTGCCGACGACTGTGATGAACTCCTCACATGGCTTGGCCGACAGCCTCTCGCTCGTCACGATGCCGACAGTGGGTTCACGATGGTTCACGCAGGAATACCGCCGCAATGGAGCGCCAGCGACGCAGTAAACTACTCTAACGAAGTTTCTGAGGTATTAAACTCTGCTATCAGCATGCAGTACTTCAGAAATATGTATGGCAACGAGCCGAGCAAATGGAAGAACAACCTCGTCGGCTGGGACAGATATCGCTTTATCACCAATTGCCTCACGCGCCTAAGGTACTGCACCAAGAAAGGTAAGTTAACAATGCAGGCCAAGGGGCCAGTTGGCACGCAAGAGAAGGGCTTGCACCCTTGGTTTTCGCTTCGCGAGGATCGGCCCGATGAACGCATCGTATTTGGTCATTGGTCAGCGATCGGCGCAGGAGTCCAAGGGCATCACCAGAATATTATTTCGCTTGATAGCGGCTGCGTCTGGGGAGGAAAACTTAGCGCTGCC
>JBLHFB010000013.1:0-16245 GCA_047614865.1 Gammaproteobacteria bacterium
CATCCACAACGTGTAGGGAGTGCCTAGGCGTGTGAACTCTCCGTCTAGCGTGGGGAAAGTTATTTCGCCAATACTGCGAGGGAGTCCCTCGCCAGACTGCTTTTGATGTTCGCTGACAAACGCATTTGCTTTCTCAGCGATTGCCAAGCACTGCGGTATCAGTTCGTTAAACAGGCCCTGTAATAGGGGAGCCAGCGTTTCAGCCGGCGCTTGTTCACTGCTAAGTGGGCTGGCGGCCCGCTCGCCTTCACACACTCTGGTCGCCCATGCTTGTATGTTGGGTCTGCTGTCCATAAGCATTCGCTTTGATGCTGGGTCGCGGTTTAGATGTGCTTGCAACGGGCCAACGAGGGCGAAGTCGGCGATTGTTGGTTGGCTGCCGAGCAAATAAGGCAGCTGTTCAAAGTGAGCTTCAAGCTGGTCTAGGTTTTGATTGGTCCATTGTTCGATCAAATCAGTTTGACTCGGAGTAACGCCAACACCCGGCAAGTAACCTTTCAGCTTGCCGGCGACATAGGCAACCAACTTCCGTTTCAAAATCCTGGGAGCATAAGGGGCTAGCGCTTTGCCAGCATCGTGCTCAAATAATCCGTAGTTCTCTGGATAAGACCAGCGATAGTGCATTGCTGATGGAATCCAAAATTCGTCGGCCCATATTTCTAGCAGCATTGAGGCGATTTCTTGAACCGGCGTAGCGGTGGAAATCGGCGGGCTGGGGTGATGGCTATCGAGTAGGGCGATAATTTCAGTCGTGTCTTGCAGCCACTGACCTGATTTGGTTTGAACTACCGGCATGACTGATGCGCCGGTTTTCTTAGGCACGCGGACCATCAGATCGTAAGCGCCCATTTCTCGATCTTCAAAGTCGAACTGTTTGTAACGCATGTATGCGCGTACTTTGGCGGTGAAGTACGAGAGCTTCCAGCCGTGAAGAATGTATTGATGTTTCATTTTGAATCCGGGTTATTGGCTGCGAATACGCCTGGAAACGGCGATTAGCATTAGCAATGTAGATAACCAAGCCAAGGCTTTTGGCCACCAGCGGCGTAGCAGGACTGCTCTGGAGTTGCTTTCGAGTTGAGCTATGTATTCGTATCCATTAGGCATCGGTAACACGCCGTTTTCTTCGGCATATTGTTGGTAATCTGCGAGCATCTCTGCGAAGCGTTCTGGCTTGTCATCTCGTAAGTCTTGGACTTCGCCCGGGTCTTTGCTGATGTCATACAGATGCCATTCTCCGTCGCCGATCGGAGTGAGGTTTTTCAGTAGTTTGTATTGGCCTTTGTAGAGCGCAGCATTGCCAGCCAGCTCATACCCGATTGCCTTGTCGGCAGCGTGGGTGTATTCGGCCTTACCGCTTAGCATTGGCAGCAGACTGCTTCCGGTGATCTTTTCAACGGTTTTGCCATTGAAATTGCCATTGTGATTGGCGGTGCCAGTCGCTTCGAGAATGGTTGGAACAATGTCTTTGGTGTGAGCGAAACTGTCAGCTAGCTTGCCGCCAGCTAGCTTGCTAGGCCAGCTGATAATCATCGGTACACGCACTCCGCCTTCACCCGCATAGAACTTATAGAACCCGCCAGGTGAGGCGGCGGCGGATGCCCAGCTGGGGCCAATCGCTGCGTACGCGCCTTTGGAGCCGAGGTCTTCAAGCGCTACTGAGAAATTCCATTTAACCCATGCTGCCATGCTGCCGTGCGCCAATGGGTCAGACGGTTCTGCACCGTTGTCGGAGATAAACACGAACAAAGTGTTGTCGTATTCACCGATGGTTTTGAGGTGGGCAACCAGCCTGCCTACATGGTGGTCCATTGCGTCGAGCATGCCTGCGTAAACCGCCATTTTACGGCTACTGTATTCCTTCTCAAGCTCACTTTGGTCATCCCATTTGGTGGTGGTCGACATCGTCGCGATGGGTGCGTTTTCTGGAATTAAGCCAAGCGCTGCGGCGCGGTCTCGGCGTTGCTCGCGTAACACCTCCCAGCCTTGTTGGTAGGTGTCTAGATACTTCTCAGTGAACTCTTTGGGTGCCTGAATCGGGATGTGTACTGCTTGGAATCCAATACTGGCGAAGAATGGTTGGCCGTCGCCGTGGTTGCTGTCGATAAATTCGATTGCTTTGTCGACGAAATATTTTGACGAGTAGAAATCGTCGGGTAAGCGATGCTCTTCACCATCGGCATACCAATGGGCTTTGTCGTCAATTGGCAAATAGGTGCGTTGTTCCCAGTTATCTGCGCCGGTGTTGCCTAAAGCAATCGTACGGTCGTAACCACGGTTGTATGGGCGTTTCTCAGGGGCGCTGCCAAGGTGCCACTTGCCGGTGTGGTAGGTGTGATAGTCGTTGTTACTGAGCATCTCAGCGAGAGTCGCGACTTTGTCGTTTAACACGCCTTCGTAGCCCGGCTGACCACGATGTTCCTCTGGCATGGTGACGTACATGCCACCCAGCCCGTTGCGATGCGTGTCTACGCCGGTATACACCATGGAACGAGTAGGTGAGCAAGATGCGGTGGTGTGGTAATTGGAAAACAGCGTTCCTTCGGTCGCTAGGGCGTCGAGGTTCGGTGTTTCAATTTCACTGCCGTAAGAGCCTAGGTCACTATAACCTACATCGTCGCCGATAAGGATCACCACGTTGGGCCGCTCAGCGGCGTGGGCAAACGAAAGCAGCCCGCCAGATAGCAGCGCTAGAATAGACAGTTGCTTCGAAATTGAAGTCATTTTGTCACCACATACTTGTCGAAATTGAGGGGCTCGACTTTACATTAGTCGCTGAATTATTGCTAAAAAATCTTTATCAATAAAGAGCTATATTTCGTGAATAAAGCGCTCGCGCTCAAAGCGGAATTGATCGTGGTACAAGCCGTTGTCGGCGGCTCGGCCAGCAGCAATTACCATCACCACTGATTCGCCGCGTTCCAGCTTACAGAGCTTGCGAACTCGATTTTCGTCGAAGCCTTCCATGGGTAAGGTATCAAAACCGTGAGCACGGAAACCTAGCATCAGGTTCTCGCAGGCCAGGGCTGTGGACTTATTCGCCCAAGACTTCATGTCGCTCTGGGTGTTGGGCTCACGCATAAACGGTTGCACCAGACCCACCACACCGCGAGCAGTTTTCTTAGCAGCGCCAAGTAAGCCAAACGGATCAAGCGGTGGAACGGTGTAGTTAATATAAGTTAACTGTTTGTAATACGCCTTCACTGTCGCTGGAATTTTCTCTTGCGGCCAGTAGTCCAACATCATCTTGGTGTGGGTTTTCCAGTTTTTCGTACTGGCGGTGCAAACAATAATCTCGGCAGCGGTTTTCGCGCCAGACTGGCCCATGCAATTCTTTGCCATTTCTTTCTTAAGTGCAGGCGTTTTGATCCGATAGAAATTCCACATTTGCAGGTTGCTGCTGTTGGGAGCAAGCAGCGCCCAGTCGAGGCATTCATTAACCACTTCTTCAGGGATCGCTTCATCGGTGAACTTACGAACCGAGCGGCGGCTTTCAACCACTTTGCGAAATTGGGTGGCGGTGGTGGCGGTAATTTTATGGCGTGGTTTCATATCTAGACATTTCGTATTAGGAATTAGGATTGTTGCTTGGATATTGAGTCATGTCACTCTGCTAGATGGCAACTTACGCCGCCAACTTTAGAGCTTATTTCCTGTGGTCGCTCGATTTTACAACGATCAATTGCGATAGGGCAGCGAGTATGGAATGCACAGCCGCTGGGCGGGTTGCTAGGTGAGGGCACATCACCTTTTAGCGGCTGGTTTTCGCTACGTTGATGCGGATCCATAGAGGGCGCCGCAGCTAGCAATGCTCTGGTGTAAGGATGTTGTGGATTGTTGAAAAGCGCTTCGGTTTCGCCGCGCTCCACAATTCGACCGAGATACATAACCGCTACTTGGTGAGCAAGATGCCGCACCACGTGGAGGTCGTGTGAGATAAATAGGTAGCTGATCCCTAGCTCGGCTTGTAGCTCTGCCAATAGGTTTAGAATTTGCGCTTGGATCGATACGTCGAGTGCCGAAACGGCCTCGTCAAAGACAATTAGTTTTGGCTTAACGGCTAGAGAACGAGCGATGCAGATTCGTTGGCGTTGGCCGCCGGAGAACTCATGCGGATAGCGCCAAATATGCTCTGGATTGAGGCGCACACGTTCGAACAGTTGCTTCACCAGCTCGGTGCGTTGCTCTTCACTCTCGCCAATTCCAAAGCTTTTCATCCCTTCGGCTACTGCATCGCGAACTCGCATTTTGGGGTTGAGCGCGGCAGCGGGATCTTGGAAAACCATTTGTAAGTTTTGGCGGAATTCACGCAGTGGCTTTGGTGCAAGGCTGCACACGTCGGTGCCGTTGAATTCCACGCTGCCTTTATCTGCTGGCCCGAGCCGCAGTACGGCTCTGCCGGTGGTACTTTTACCGCAGCCAGATTCACCAACCAAGGCGAGCGTGGTGCCTGCTGGAATATCGAAGTTTACATCGGTCACCGCTTGAACGTGGCCGACAGTGCGTTGGAGTATTCCTTGCTTGATTGGGAACCAGGTTTTTAGATCGCGGACTCTGAACTGATCGCTGCCCTGTGGCATATCGACAGCAGACTCTGTTTCTGGCTGATCTGCTTGGCCACTGTCGGCCGATGACCAAGCATCTAGGTTGGCTGCCTCGTAACAAAATACTGAGTGCTTTTCTCCAACGCGACTAGCCGGCGGAATGCTTTCCATACACTTTGCGCTAGCGAATTCGCATCGCGAAGCAAAGCGACAGCCTTGCGGCCAGTTTTCTGGCGAGGGTACGACCCCCGGAATTTCGTGTAGATTGTGCCCACGTTTACCGAGTGCCGGATTGGCCTTGAGTAAGCCGCGAGTGTACGGATGCTTAGGGTTGGAGAGCAGCTCGGCACGGCTGGCAGTCTCGACAATTCGGCCTGCGTACATCACTGCTACGCGGTCGGCGAGTTCGTTGACCACGCCAAGGTCGTGAGTGATTAGCAGGATCGACATGCCGCGGCTTTTTTGCAGCTGACGGAGTAGCTCAATAATTTGAGCTTGAATGGTTACGTCAAGCGCGGTGGTTGGCTCATCTGCAATTAGCAGATCGGGCTGCATCGACAGGGCCATCGCGATCATCACACGTTGTTTTAGTCCGCCAGAAAGCTGGTGAGGATAGGCCTCTAAGCGCTGTTCTGGATCAGGAATGCCCACTTCTTCAAACAGCGCTTTGGCGCGCGCCATTGCATCGTCCTTGTTCCAGTCTTCGTGTAGTTGAATAGCTTCTACAATTTGGTCGCCGACGCGATGCACAGGATTGAGGCTGGTCATTGGATCTTGAAAGATCATCCCAATCCGCCGGCCACGCAGCTTTCGCATTTCGTTCACAGGTAGATCAACAATGTTCTTTTGGTCTAGCAAGATATGCCCTTGAGTGATTTTCCCGGGCTTGGGAAGTAGGCGCATTACGGAAAGAGCCGTGATCGACTTTCCAGAGCCGGACTCACCCACAAGGGCGAGGGTTTCACCTTTGTTAATGTCGAAGCTAATATCGTCAACAATGGTTAGGTCGCCAAACGCAGACGTAAGACGACGAACTTGTAAGAGCGTGCTCATGGTTGCTCCGCCAAGGTACGTGGATCGAATATGTCGCGCAGCGCGTCGCCAACAAAATTGATCGCTAGAATCAGGCTAAACAACGCGAAACCAGCCGCACTGATGTTCCACCAAATCACTGGATCACGTGAAAGCTCGTTGCGAGCTTGGTCGATCATTTGCCCCCAAGAGCCTTCGATACCGATGCCTAACCATGCTAGAACCGCTTCTGAAAGAACCAGTCCTGAAAACATCAGTACGAAGGTGATGATGATTAGATGGGCGAGGTTAGGAAGAATATGGCGAAGGATAATTTGTGTTTCTGGCACGCCAAGTGCCCGTGCCGCGGTAACGTAATCTAGCTCACGCAATTTCATGGTTTCACCACGTGCGAGCCGACAGAAACCGACCCAACCGGTGATCGCCATCGCAAAGCAAACGGAGACGGTGCTTTTGCCGAGCACCATCACCAAGGCAATCAGCAATAGCAATCCGGGCATCGAGGCTAGTGTCGACATCACAAAGAACACCACGTCGTCTAAGCGGCCTCCTCGGTAGCCTGCTGGTACGCCAAAGAGCAATGCCAACGGAATGGCCATAAGACTGGTTAGGCCGCCGATCATTAGCGCCACGCGAGCGCCTTTGAGGGTGCGATACAACACGTCGCGGCCAAGTAAATCGGTGCCGAGTAAATGGCTGCCTGGCTGGCTTAAGTCTGCCCCACCAACAAATTCAACGCTGGCCATCGGCGCCGAATAACTCTTCTCATCGCTGCCGGCAAATATGCGGTCGAGAACGGTTTGAGCCTGATGCTGACTTAGTGCGTCGGCTTCGTTCTTTCCGCCAACCCAAGCGACGCTGTCGAGTAATGCGACCAGTATGTAAAAGCCGATGACAGCAAGAGCAATAGGGCGCGTCCGAACTAGCTGAACGAAAGCGTTCGACCAAATTGCGGATTGTTTAACCCGGTAGGCCGTGACGGCAGTGGCGACAAGCAGCAGAACCACGGCGATATTTGAAACGATATGCGATTCCATTATTTCAGCCTTACGCGAGGGTCAACAAGCGCGTAACAAATGTCGGTGAATATTTGACCGCCTACAAAGGCCAGCGCGCCAATATAGACCATCGTGCGGAGGACAGAAAAATCATTGCCGTGAATCGCCTCCACGGTCATTGAGCCTAAACCTGGAATGCCAAAGAACGCTTCCAATAAAAGTGAACCCATAAACAGGAACGGGATCGCCATCACCACGTGAGTAATAACTGGGATTAAGGAGTTACGGAAAACATGGTGAAACATGATGCGCATTTCTCCAGCGCCTTTGGCCCGAGCGGTGCGGACGTAATCAGCACTAGATTCGGCTAAAAACACCGTGCGATAGAAGCGAATGTCGCTGCCAACGCCTGCAAGGATGCCGACAAATACCGGCAGTGCTAGGAAGCGAAATATCAGCGTGGGGTCTGAGTCAAAACCGGATATCGGGAACCAGTGCAACACCCGCCCCACTAAATATTGGCTGCCAATAATGTAAAGCAGAATCGAAACGCTCATTGCCAGCACGGCAAGCACCACGCCAAGCCGGTCGATATATGTCTCGCGGAAAAATGCCACCAGCATGGCCAGTGGCAAAGCGACCAGCAGGGTTAGGACAAACAGCGGCACGCTTAGCGCTAGGCTAGGTCCGGCGCCTTTGCGTATCCGCTCTGAGATCGGTTTGTTGTCTGCATCGCTGCGGCCAAAATCAAAGGTCAGCATGCTGCGGTAGTGTTCTACCAAAAGGTTGTCGGTCCATGCTCCTGAGCGCGGGAATAGCGGCTTGTTGTAGCCGTGATTTTCCTTCCAGTTTTCTACTGCTTCGGGCTGAGCACGTTCGCCGAGTGCCTTATAGGCCATGTCGTCTGGTGTGGTGACTGCGAAGAACAGAATAAATAGGAATCCCAGCACGCCAAGCACCACGGCAACACCGTAGCCCATTCGCCTTAATATGAAGCCCAACATTATTGACGCTCCTTAAGATAGGTGAGTATTGCCGGAATAAGCAGGCCAATAAATAGCAATAATGCCGCATAAAGTGGCCACATCACCGGCTGGTTCCATTCGGCACGTTTGGCATTGCGTTGCTCAGTGTCGATATCGACATACTTCATATTTGTCACGCTCAGGGTGCTCGACTTTAAGTGGTCGATCCAGCCGTGATACAGCGAATAGATTTGCCGATGCCAGAGTTCGACAATAGGGCGTTCGTGTTCAAGGATTTTTTTCAGGCGGATTAGTTTTTCTAGACGATCAGGGCCATCAGGTATCGATTTGATTTCCAGGTACAAGGCGTCGTATTCCTTGTTGGAGAAGTTACTGCGGCTGTATCCGCCATTTGACTGGGCATTGTCGCTGATTAGTATCCCAAAGAAGTTTTCTGGATCGGGATAGTCCGCTACCCAGCCGCCCAAAACCATTTGATATGAGCC
This sequence comes from Gammaproteobacteria bacterium, assembly GCA_047614865.1. Classification (GTDB taxonomy): domain Bacteria; phylum Pseudomonadota; class Gammaproteobacteria; order JAPPPA01; family JAPPPA01; genus JBLHFB01. Next base: position 8,046 of record JBLHFB010000013.1, read on the forward strand.
TTCATCTACCTTTTTGCGAAACTGGTTGAAGTTGGTTGCTTCAACCACCACGTCTAAACCCAGCTGCCGCCAAGAACGGGTGTAAAATCCGTTCATTAAAGCGCCCTGTGAACTGGTGTCGGCGCTGGCAAAGATAATCTTTAGTGGCTTACCGGTGGCGGGGTCGAGACCGTCTTTATAGCCTGCCTCTGCCAATAGCGAACGGGCTTTGTCTAGGTCTAATTCGCGGTAGGGGTTTCTATAGTCTGGGTCAAACCCAGCAAGGCCGGGAGGGACAATCGACTGGGCTGGCAGATTGCGGCCGTTATAGAAGAGCCGATTTAATTCGGGGTAATCTACAGCCATGCTCATTGCTTGGCGAAGCTTACGAGATTTGTCACCGCCGTCGCGACCAACCACCGCGTCATTCATGTTGAACGACAGGAAGAAAACATCTTGGCCGACTGCCGTGCTGAGTCGAATTCCATCCGCCGCCATCTGGGGAGACAAGCCGCCACCGTCGGCAACTACTTGGTCAAAGCTCTCTTTAATTACGCCTGCGGCGTCGTAATAACCTTGCAAGAACTTAGTAAAAAAGGGAATAGATTCTGACTCTCGGCGATATTCAATCCGATCAATAAACGGCAGTTGTGCACCAAACACGTTGGGATCAAACATCGCGTATTCAGGGTCATTTGGATCGCTGGGAGTTGGGAACGCGGTTCCCGACGCTTTCCATTCTGGATGGCGAACGCCATGCCAGTTAGGATTGGCTTCAAATATCATCCGAGATTGCTTATCAAACTCCACCAACTTGTAGGGGCCCGTGCCGACAAGCGTGTCGCCAAAGGCAGGGCGGCCGTCTTCGCCGTCGTAATACTCAACTGCTTCCCAAGGAATTGCGGCAGTGAATGAGGTTGCGAACCAATAGATTACTTGGGGGTAGCTTGAGCTACTTTTCACGGTTAGTGTTTCTGAGGTAACTGCCGAAACCCCAGAAATATCACCGGCCATGAGGTATTGAGCGCTAATCGGCTGCGCTGAAAAGTCTGGATCCTCACGTAGCGAGGTGAGTTTTTTTCGGAAGTCGGCAAGTCCTTCAATTGAACTCAGCACTTCAAACACTGGGCTGTTTACTTTGGGGTCTGCAATCCGCTTGAGTTGAAATTCAATATCGTAGCTAGAGACTGGCCGTGTGTTTTCGTGTCCTCCTTTGTTCTTACTCAAGCTGAAGCAGTCGTTGTCTTCAAAAATGAGATCCGGCAATAACTCAAATTCATACACGTCCCAATCGGGATCAACACTGGTTTTGTTTGGCATAACAGCGGCAAGGCTAGGAGCTAGCTCATAGGGCCGCGCCGCGTAGTGATATTCCAACAGCGTGCCGATGGTGTTGCTTTGCAGCATGGCCACGTCGGAATAAAAGGACACCGCAGGGTCTAAGGTTTTGGGAGGAACGCTGTAACTCATATAGCGTATTTTGCGATCGCTATGGTCGTCCGGGTAGGGACTATTGCCGCAGGCGGCAAGTAGGCTCATAACGCTGAGTAGCAGCGCGGGGAGCAGTATTCGTCTCATTAAATCTTCTTATAGTTTAGCCAGCCGAGTGGCTTGGCTACTGTCGTTAGGGTGCTGGGGAATATCGTACCAAGAGCAGCTAGCTGACGCAGCCTAATATAGTCGCCCAAGCCGCCATTCCGAAGCCAAAGAAACTAAATCAAGGTAGAAACTTAGTCCAAGGATGTCCGATCATTCCGGGACTGAAAAACTAGGCTTGTATCGAATCAATACGTTTCTGCCGACTTCCCCATGTTTGGACCGGCTCCTGTCGTCTTTGATTTCGTATTTTGAGGCGTTTCTATCAGTGAAGCGGATTTAAGCAAAGAAGACAGCGCTTGTGTCCAGATTTTACGAATTCTGCGTGATTTCCGATTACCAGGCCGACGGCCTTAGGTCAGCGCCCGATACATAGACAGTGAAAAAAGCGTCCAACGCCGATAACGGTGGAAACAATCGCCACTGTCCAAACACCCACAGTCTCAGTCCTATTTTTCTCACATTAAGCTACGCTTTAGTGAGGCTACGAACCGACGTGCAGTTTCGCCCAGCGCTTTTGGCGTCATATAGAGCGGCATCTGCTGCCCTCATCCAGTCAGATTCCGACGTGCTCATACTGCTGGCGGCGGAGGTTGCACCGATGCTTACAGACAGATACTTTATTGCCGGTGCTGGGTAAGGAATTCTTAGGTCTTTAATTGAATAATGAATTTGTCCGGCAAGACTTAAAACATCGAGGTCGACTTCAGACGGGACGAGTATCAAGAATTCTTCACCGTCATATCGCACTGCATGGCCGCCAAAATCATCAGCAAATTTGGCTAGTTCGGCCGATACTTTCTTTAAGACGGCGTCACCTTTGAGGCGACCGGCAGTATCGGTGAGCGTCTTAAAATTATCGATATCAACAATAAACAATAAAAGATAATGTGGTTTGTACTTCGATTGGTCAGAGAATTCGTCCCAGAAAATGTCAAGAAAATGTCGGTTGTACAAGCCAGTGAGCTTGTCTCCCAATGCAAGCTCTTGCATCGCTTTTAGAGCGTCTTTCGCTACTTTGGTTTCAACCTCGGCACACGCTACCGGTTCTGCGTAAGGGAGCAATAGGTAGGTGGCCGCAATTAAAATAGGGTGGGCCACCCATACCCCCAAGGTCAAGTGATCTAAGCCTTCCGGCCATTCGAGCTGATTGAAACCATCAGTATTTGCGATATAGATCATTACTGAGACAGTCAGCCAAACTGCTGTTGAGTAAACCAGAGCGCGATGCTTAGATAAAATCATAAAGCTAATGAAAAAGAGCGCGGGAATGTAAGAATAAATGCCAATGAATACACTGTCGTCGCCCGCTTGTGAGCGGAACTCCCCAAAATTAACCTCCCAAACACGCCCAATAATCACGCCGCCGCAGACTAATATAATGATTACTGAAGCCGGCGCGACCGCTGTGCTGGATGCGAGAACAGCGAAAAACATCACAATCAAAAGTGCGACCACGATGTAACAGGCGATCACGGTTAAGTGAGCGCTGTGCTCCTGAGATCCGATTAAAATGCTGCCGGTCCCAAACCACATGATTAGGAGTGGGATTGCCAGCAGTAAGACTTTTCTGCGAAGTGGTGTTTCTTGAGTATTCATATTGCCGAGTCTACGTTCTTTTGGTATCACAGAGCGATATTGCCGTGATTAATTCGTTGTGCCGCTTCACTATGAAATAGAACAGCAGTAGCAGCATGCCGCCAGCCGAGAAACCCACTACAGCAGCGCCGGGATCCATTGGATGGCTAGTAACTATGCCGGCGGCGGCAAACATGCCTCCCACAAAGGTCGGCAATAGCAAGAGTAACGCTGCCTTCCGGTGGTCGTTGGATTCTGACTTCATGTCTATTTGCGCTTATATGGCAATAATTTCTATCGTATAGGTTAGACCGGTGGGTTATGAAGTCCAGATTTTTATGACGGGTGACTCTGTTTTGATGTGGCTGGCTTGAGCCGCAGCGGCGAACAGTTCTGTGAAATTTAGCGTCGTCGCTCAAAGGTGCTTGATTCCCATGGCTGCGCTGACTAATCTGACCACTCAGAACAACTTAACAATTAAGGGAAAGCAGCATGGCCGGACATTCAAGTGCATTTTTAGACGTTGTTAACGATGCCAAATCCAAAATCAAACAGATCGATTCGCCTGAGCTAGCTGCCTGCTTGGCTGCTGACCCTCAAGCGGTACTGATTGATACCCGTGAAGATCGCGAGTTTGCCGCAGCACATGTTGTAGGCGCGGTTCATATGGGCAAAGGCGTGATTGAGCGAGACATAGAAGCCAAAGTGCCAAACAAAGACACCGCGCTTTACCTCTACTGTGGCGGTGGCTTCCGTTCTGCATTGGCAGCAGAAGCGATCCAACGTATGGGCTATACCAATGCGATCAACGTTGACGGTGGCTGGCGCTCACTTAAAGAACTGATGTCGACCGAATAAGCAGTTCAACAAATAACAAGCGAGAAATTACGCGGTGGAAACATACATAGCGGCTGGGCCGGTCTGGGTTCAGGTCTGGATAAATATTATGATGGTCACGATTGTGGCCAGTTTGATATTTGTGCGTGGTGACTGGCGGCCACGCTTGGTTATTCTGTCAATGATTCCTATCGTGCTGTTGATGACTTATCTGTTCAACACCTTTGGCTACACCCGAATTCTTGGCTTAGCTCACATCCCGTTTTGGACGCCGTTGGTTGTCTACTTAATCCTGTCGTTCAAACCAGAGGATAGGCAAACGTGGACTGGCCGTTACCTCTACGTGATAACCGCGGTGATGTGCATCTCCTTAGCGTTTGATTTTCTAGATGTAGCCAGATACCTGTTGGGCGATACCGGCCCGATTCTTGTGCTGCCCACTTCCACCACTTCTTAAGTAATCACTATGAAACTCTATACCTCTGGCTTTGGCTCTAGCCCCGCTCGCGTACACATGTTCCTAAACGAAATTGGTTTTGATCTGGAGCGGGTCAATGTCAACTTGAGTGGCGGTGAGCACTTCGGCCCAGACTACAAGAAAATCAATCCGTCCCGTAAGGTTCCAACACTGGAATTTGATGACGGCGAATTTCTCTCTGAAACAACTGCGATCTGTCGTTTTTTGGATTCCACCGAGAACAAAGGCGAGTCACTTTTTGGTGATACCCCGCGTGCGCGAGCGAATATCGAAATGTGGGACCGCCGTATGGAACTTGAAGTGATGATGCCAATGGCAATGACATTCCGCCACGGCAACCCCAAAATGGCCAACGCTGAAAAGCAGGTTCCTGCCTATGCTGAGTCTCTTCAAGAGAGCATTGCAAAACGTTTCGCCAGAATGGACCGCGAGCTAGAAGGGCGTGATTTTATTGCTGGTGATAGCTTTAGCTACGCAGATATTACCGCTTACGTCAGCTTTATGTTTTTTGGCAAGCTATGTGGCTTTAAGCCTGCCGAAGATCAGACCAACCTAGCTACTTGGTTCGCTAGGATCGCCGCGCGTCCGTCCACGCAAGGGATTTTGTACCGCTAATACGAAAGTTGATTTGCAAGCACTTGACGAATTAGTCAGGAGTCGTATGCCGTGCGATTAATGACCAACAAATAGGGAGCTTCGATGCCAATCAAGGTTTTATTTTTACTGCTGGGTATTGTCGCAGGGACCGCCAATGCAGACTCCTATGACGGACAGCCATCGCTGTCGGCGAATCTTTCTTGGCAGTTTGGCGGTAAGCAAACGTATCAGCCAGCGCTTGGTTTAACCGCCCGTTATGGCTTAGCTTCAGGAGTTGGCGCGACTATGCAGCTGGCTGATATTAGATGGCAGGCTAACAAGCGGGGCCAGCGTCGATTCAATGCGTCGCTAGTTGGTGTTCCGATGGTCGTAGACTCGGCACCCGCAAATGTCACCGGTGTTGGGGTCGCCAAGGGTATTGGGATAGGAACTGTTGTGTTGCTGGCGGTCGGCGCTGTGCTTGTTTCAGCAGCGTTTAAAGAGTTACCCAAAGTGCTGGCCGAAGGGTTCAGGTGTTCAACACAGCCAGATTGTCCGGATAGTGACGGCGATAGCGAAGACCCGAACAATGAGGATGACTCCTCAAACGGCAATGGTTTGCCTGGGGTCTAGCAATTCATCGTCGCCAGTTACAAAAAGCCTTCTTTCTTCAGGCTTTTTTCGTTTTGCGGGGCGGCCATCCTTGAAAGCCCATTTCTAGCCCCCACCCAGTAGACATCCTTTTCAATAAAGCTGATTTAAAACGATGTCAGAAAAACAAACTCATGGCTTTCAGGCCGAAGTAAACCAATTACTTAAGCTGATGATTCACTCTTTGTATTCAAACAAAGAGATTTTCCTTCGCGAGCTGGTTTCAAATGCCTCAGATGCCTGTGATAAATTACGTTTCTTAGCGACTAGCGATGACAGTCTTTACGAAGGCGACGGCGAGCTAGAGATCAAGATCGATTACGACCCAGACGCTAAAACCATCACGCTTGCCGACAACGGCATTGGCATGACCAGTGAAGAAGTGGTTGAGCACATTGGCACCATTGCTAAATCAGGAACTCGTTCGTTCTTTGATTCGCTAACCGGCGACCAAGCTAAAGACAGCGCCTTAATTGGCCAGTTTGGCGTTGGTTTCTACTCCTCATTCATCGTTGCCGAGAAAGTCACTCTAACAACCCGTAAAGCAGGCGAAAGCCAAGCCGTGCAGTGGGAGTCAACTGGCGAAGGTGACTACACCCTAGAGAAAGTTGAAAAAGCTGCTCGCGGTACTGAAATTGTTCTGCACCTACGTGAAGACGAAGCTGAGTTTCTCGATCGCTGGCGTCTACGCGGTCTAATCACCAAGTATTCAGATCACGTAGCATTCCCAGTGAAAATGTTTGAATACGTGAGTGAAGAAGACGCAAAAGAAGGCAAGGTTGCTGAGTACGAACAAATCAACAAGGGCCAACCTTTGTGGACCCGTGCCAAAGCCGACATTAGCGATGAAGAGTACAAAGAGTTCTACAAAGCCAGCAGCCACGATTTTGAAGACCCATTGCTGTGGAGCCACAACCGCGTAGAAGGCAAGCAGGAATACACGTCGTTGTTGTACATTCCTAGCAAAGCACCATACGACATGTGGGAACGCGACAATGTGCACGGCATTAAGCTATACGTGCAGCGTGTTTTCATTATGGATGAAGCCGAAAAGCTGATGCCACGCTACATGCGTTTTGTTCGCGGCGTGATTGACTCAGCTGACCTGCCGCTTAACGTCTCTCGTGAGATTTTGCAGGGCAGCAAGGTTATCGACAACATCCGAGCTGCTTCGGTGAAGAAGGTCCTTAGCACGCTTGAAAAAATGGCCAAAAACAATCCTGAACAATACGCTGGATTCTGGAAAGAGTTTGGCGCGGCGCTCAAAGAAGGCCCAGGCGAAGACGCGGCAAACAAAGACAAAATCGCCAAGCTGCTGCGCTTTTCTTCAAGCGAAGCAAACACCCCTGACGAAATGGTCTCTTTCGACGACTACATTAGCCGAATGAAAGAAGGCCAAGATAAGATTTACTTCATCACCGCCGATAGCTTCGCCGCTGCAAAGAACAGCCCACACTTGGAAGTCTTCCGTAAGAAAGGTATCGAAGTGCTGTTGTTGAGCGATCGCGTTGACGAATGGCTTATGTCGCATTTAACCGAGTTTGACGGCAAGCAAATGCAGTCTGTCGCCAAGGGCGACCTCGATCTAGGTGAGACTGAAACCGACGAAGAGAAAGCTGAAAAAGAAAAGGTAGAAGAGGGCGCTAAAGGAACGATTGAACGCATGCAGAAAGCCTTAGAAGGCCGTGTTCAATCAGTGAAAGTAACCCACCGACTAACCGACTCGCCTGCCTGCATTGTTGCCGATCAGTTTGGCATGAGCGCTAACCTTGAGCGGATGCTGAAAAGCGCCGGCCAAGAAGTGCCAGAGAGTAAGCCGACCCTGGAGATTAACCCAAGCCATCCGGTTGTTACTCGCCTTGAGTCTGAGAAAGATGACCAGCGTTTTAATGACTGGTCTGAAATTCTACTGGATCAAGCGATTTTGTCAGAAGGCGGAAAGTTGGATGACCCAGCTAGCTTCGTTCGTAAGCTCAACCAAATGCTGCTAGCGCTTGAAGCGGCTAAGTAGTTTGGCAGTCAAAGCCGCTTAGGCGGTGAAGCAAGAAAAAGGCCCATCTCCCATGATGGGCCTTTTTGGTTTCGCAACCAGCAGTTGCTCAAGCTGTTAGAGCGGGGGAGAGGCTCCGCATCCGAAGCGGAGCCTTGTCCGACACCCAGCAACAACGCGACCTTTGAAGCACGCCTAATGGGGAACGTCGGATTCCACTTTGGCGGCGAAAGTAGTCTGAGAATAAAGAATATAAGCGGTCCAGTTTTAATATAAATGGTCCCAACTGCTAATCAATGAATCTCGCTTGCGTGGAGTGTTTGTCAGTTTGGCGTTGTCAACTAACCAAAGGGGGCTCCATCACTTCACGCGAATGGGTCGGTTTCAATCTTTTAGTTAGAGCGTTGATCAATTCTCGATCGAAACTCTTCAGCGGATTCTTTTCGTTCAGAGTACCGATCCACTAGGTAGTCACTGCGATCACGAGTTAGTAGCGTAAATTTAACCAACTCTTC
>JBLHFB010000014.1:0-15816 GCA_047614865.1 Gammaproteobacteria bacterium
TGCCGAGACACCTGCCCTATCGCCTGCGCTAGCGGCAATTGCTAAAGCTAAGGCAGCCAAAGCGGATCAAGGCCCAGAAAGCTCAGAGCATAAGATGTCTACTGCCCAAGCCGCGATTGCAAAGGCCAAGGCAGAAAAGCAACAAAATACCGATAGCGCCGAGCCAAGGATCTCAGCCGCTCAGGCAGCGATTGCGAAAGCCAAAGCCGCAAAAGCAGCTCAGAGTACCGACAACGACGAACCTAAAATGTCGGCGGCTCAAATTGCAATTGCAAAAGCGAAGGCGGCTAAAGCTGCTCAACGCACCGACAGCACTGAGCCAGAATTATCGGCCGCCCAAGCTGCTATCGCTAAGACCGCTCAAAAAACAGATGACGCTGCCCCAAAAATGTCCGCTGCTCGAACTGCGATCGCCAAAGCTAAGGCAGCGAAAGCTGCACAACAAGCTAATGACCAAGGTGAAAGCTAATCGAATTTAAAACCACCAGCTCACCCCATCTGAAGCCAAAAACCAGCGTTAGTGAGGTCATGCTGCAGGTACTAGTCGCGTTGGTTCCGGGCATCGCCACTTACGTTGCTTTCTTTGGCCCAGCTATCCTAGTTAACATCGTGATTGCCACGGTGACCGCAGTGATTTTTGAAGCAGGGATGCTGCTACTTCGCGGCGTTGCGGTTAAGCGCCATCTGCTTGATCTCAGCGCGGTACTCACCGCAGTGCTGCTGGCTCTTGCAATCCCCACCAGCGCGCCCGCTTGGCTAATCGTTGTCGGCGTTGGCTTCGCGATTATTATCGCTAAACAGCTCTATGGTGGCTTGGGTTACAACCCGTTCAACCCTGCGATGATCGGCTACGTGGTACTGCTAATTTCCTTCCCAGCATTGATGACTCAGTGGCCGGGAACAGATGGATTAACAGCGGCTACACCGCTAGATTCAGTCCGCACCGCAGTCAGTCAAAAGCTTGCGATTAGTGGTTTAAACCTGCCAATCGGCTTTGGCCAGTCGCCGTGGCATTGGATATCCGTCGCCTATGTTATCGGCGGGATTTACATGCTAGTTCGAGGCACTATTCGCTGGCAGATTCCGGCCAGTATATTGGGCACGTTGCTGGTGATGTCGACCCTGTGTTGGATGTTTGATAGCGACCGTTACGTTAATCCAGTCTTCCACCTATTCAGCGGGGCGACAATGTTGGGAGCCTTTTTCATCGCCACCGACCCGGTGTCAGCCAGCACCACGGAACGCGGACGGATTATTTACGGCGTCGGAATTGGGTTTTTTATATACATAATCCGCTCTTGGGGTGGCTACCCAGACGCAGTAGCATTCTCGGTACTACTGATGAACGCAGCAGCACCCACCATTGATTACTACACGAAGCCTCGTGTATTTGGGTATCGCTAGGCCTACTGATGTCAGTCAATAACAAACATAATCAGCGTGCAAACGAACTGAAAACCGCTCGCAAAGAGATGCTTCAAGCGCTTATGGGATCCAGTGGCAAACTGATCGGATTCGCGTTCCTTGGCTCGGCTCTATTAGCGATCACTCATTTCCTAACTGCCGACCGAATTGCAGAGAACGAACGCCAAGCGGTGCTGCGTGGAATTGAAGAAGTGGTGGAGCCAAGTCGCTATGACAATAGTCCAAGCGATGACATCCAGCTGCTGTCACCTAGCTCTCAGCTGGACGGCGAAAACCCCGTGTTGGTATACCGCGCACGTAAATCCGGCAAACCGGTTGCGGCGATTGTAAAGAGCGCGGCACTAAACGGATACAACGGCAGGATTGGCTTACTCGTCGGGATTAACTACGATGGCAGCATATCCGGCGTGCGTATTGTTAGGCACAAAGAAACACCTGGCTTGGGTGACACCATCGAAACTCGCAAATCGGATTGGGTGCTGAGCTTTAATAACCGAACATTGGGCGACACGGACTGGGCCGTTAAAAAAGACGGTGGTGATTTCGATCAATTCACTGGCGCCACCATTACCCCGCGAGCGATTGTTCAAAACGTTAAAGCCACACTCCAATACTTTAATGATAACCGAGAGGCTATCTTTGCTCAGGGCGCAAGCCGGCCATAGGCTGGTCGGCAGATTCCTTGGCGGACATAAACGAGACTAACAATGGCAAGTTATAGCGAGATCATCAAAAACGGCTTATGGACCAGCAACCCCGGCTTGGTTCAGCTACTTGGCCTCTGCCCACTGCTAGCGGTGTCTAACACCACCGTGAACGCACTCGGCATGGCAATGGCCACGATGATGGTATTGGTCACTACCAACATCATTATTTCGATGATTCGTAATGCGGTTCGGCCTGAGATTCGTATTCCGGTATTCGTTCTTGTTATTGCTGCTGCCGTCACGTTGATCGAGCTAATCATGAACGCGATGTTCCATGAGCTGTACACCGTGCTTGGCATCTTCATTCCGCTGATCGTAACCAACTGCGCGATCATTGGCCGTGCTGAAGCTTTCGCTGCTAAGAACCCTGTCGGTCATGCGGCGTTAGACGGGCTTATGATGGGTCTTGGTTTTGGTCTAGTGTTATTTGTACTCGGCGCCATGCGTGAAGTCCTCGGTCAAGGCACGTTGTTCGCCCAAGCCGATTTGATGTTTGGCCCCGCTGCTGGCGTACTGACCGTCACTGTATTTGAAGATTACCCAGGCTTCTTGCTTGCGATGCTCCCACCCGGCGCTTTTATTGGCTTAGGATTGCTGATTGCTTTGAAGAACGTAATCGATAACCGCTACGCCTCTATGCAGCCCAAGGTAACTGGGCAGGCTGCCAGCCAGGCTGCTTAGCAAACACCGTTTATGAACAAAGTAAAACGAGAACAAATATTCGCCACGTGGAAGGCGCTTAACCCCAAGCCAACCACAGAGCTCGAATACAGCAGTCCGTTTGAGTTGCTGATTGCAGTGATACTGTCTGCACAGGCAACGGATGTTGGTGTTAACAAGGCCACTGCCAAACTCTACCCGATCGCCAACACCCCCGAAGCCATCTTTGAATTGGGCGAGGCTGGCCTGCGTGAATACGTAAAAACCATTGGTCTCTATAGAACCAAAGCAGCCAATGTAATCAGAACCTGCGAAATGCTGATTAGACTGCATGGCAGCGAAGTGCCAGACAATCGAGAAGATCTGCAATCGCTGCCAGGCGTTGGCCGAAAAACAGCCAATGTAGTGCTCAACACCGCCTTTGGCCAGCCCACGATGGCAGTCGACACCCATATATTCCGAGTATCGAACCGCACTAATCTGGCTCCCGGTAGAAACGTATTAGAAGTTGAAAAGCGCTTAATGAAAGTTATTCCCAAGGAATACATCATTAATGCTCATCATTGGCTCATTCTGCATGGACGTTACACCTGCAAGGCCCGTAAACCGCTTTGCGAACAATGCCCTATCTACGATTTGTGCGAATCCAGAGACAAACGGGTTTAGCCGAAGACAACTCCAAATAAATCCAGTAAAGTCAATTTCAGGCGCTATGGATTTCGCCGTCATACAAATACTCTCAGCACAGCGAGATTTGTCGGCAAGCTTACTTGCAATCCTTTGCACCACGGGAGACCAGCGAGCTAATTTCATTTGTAACTTTATGTAATTTTACTTCAACAAATGTCTTTGGCTCGCGGAACCTTTCCCATGTACCCTCGTCTATGAAGCATGCAATTGCATCTTAGCGAGTGTTTGATGCGTAGCTAGATCAGGCACATTGCCTTCATTCGAATAAAGTAGTTTTCTTAAGGAACATAATAATGGCTCAAAAAAACGTAAAACCTCTAGTAATTGCTCTTGGCGCGACTCTTGGCGCGCTTGGCGCAGTTAATGTACACGCTGCAGACAGCAATCCATTTGCACTAAACAGCCTAAGCTCTGGCTACATGGTTGAAGCTGCTGAAGGGAAATGTGGCGAAGCTAAGTGTGGCGCTGACAAAGCTAAAGAAGCCAAATGTGGTGAAGCTAAGTGCGGCGCTGACAAAGCTGCCGAAGCTAAATGTGGCGAAGCCAAGTGTGGCGCTGATAAAGCCGCCGAAGCTAAATGTGGCGAAGGCAAATGCGGCGGAGACAAAGCTGCTGAAGCTAAGTGCGGCGAAGCCAAATGTGGCGCTGACAAAGCTGCCGAAGAGCCAAAAGAGAAGAAAGGCTGGTTCAGCGGTTTGTTTGGTGGCTAGTACTTAAGTACTCTAGAAAATCAAAAATGGTGGGCCTTTGTGCCCGCCATTTTTGCACCTACGGAAATGAATAACCTTTTAACAACCCTATGACTATTCAGGTTGTGCCTGAGTTACTCCAAATTGTGGAAGAAGTACGTATATACGTCAGCACCTTCAACACAGAGCTGCGGTAGCGCAAGCGGAAGCTGAATAGTTATCGATCAACAAAGATTATTGCCATGAACGACACACGTGAATTTCCCGTTTCGGGTGCAGGCCTCGGATTACGCCGCGGCGCATTAATGCGTGAGGTGGTAGAGCAGCAGCCAGGCGACATCCCGTTCTTTGAGGTGGCTCCAGAAAACTGGATGACCATGGGTGGCAGCTTAGGTAAGCAGTTCCGAGCCTTGACCGAGAAATACAACTTCACTTGTCACGGCTTATCGCTGTCGATTGGCAGCCCCGCACCTTTGGATATTGAGTTCCTTAAAAACGTGCGCGAGTTCTTAGACACCCACAACATTCTTTATTACTCCGAGCACCTTAGTTATTGCTCGGATGACGGCCATCTATACGACTTGATGCCGATCCCGTTTACCCAAGACGCAATCAACCACGTAGCCGAACGCGTGCAGCAAGCCCAAGACATTCTTGGCCGTCGCATGGCGATTGAAAACGTCTCCTACTACGCAGCTCCCGGCCAGGAGATAACCGAGCTTGAGTTTCTAAACGCAGTCGTTGAGAAAGCCGATTGCGACATATTGCTCGACGTAAACAACGTCTACGTGAATAGCATTAACCATCAATATGACGCCAAAGAATTTATGGCTGGACTGCCTTGGGAACGCATTAAGTATTCCCATATTGCTGGCCACTTCGACGAGGCAGAAGACTTGCGTGTCGACACCCACGGGGCAGACGTTATCCCGTCTGTTTGGCGTTTGCTTGAACTTGCCTACGAATTATTTGGCCCGATCCCGACGCTGCTAGAACGCGACTTCAACATTCCGCCACTGGTAGAACTTAAGAAAGAACTCAATATAATCCGCACCCACCAAAACGTTGCCCATCAGCGTTGGTCGAAGAAAAGCGCTTAGAAGGTATATCAAATATGAGCGTTACCAGCAAAATTCAATACGCCTTTGCGGCCCACCTGCGTGACCCCGCCGCTAATCCAGCACCCGCAGGCATAGAAGATCGGCGCATAGCGATCTACCGTGAGCTGTTCTACAACAACGTGGAAGGTCTGCTGAAAACCGCATTTCCGGTGCTTTATAAAATACTGCCCGACGAAAAATGGCATCGCATAGCGCGTCGCTTTTTTGCCGACTACCGATGCAAGACCCCGATCTTTGCTGAAGTCTCAGCCGAGTTTGTGAAATATTTGCAAGAACATCGCAAGCCAGAGGCTGATGATCCGCCTTTCCTAGCCGAGCTAGCTCACTACGAGTGGGTTGAGATGGCGCTGAGCATTAGTAACGCAGAAGTCGATCAAGACGGTGTTGAGAAATACGGCGACTTAATCGAAGAGATTCCAGTTTTGTCGCCGTTGGCTTGGTCACTTAACTATAGTTTTCCGGTGCATAAAATCCGCCCAGACTTTCAACCAGAACAAGCTGACGGCCAACCGACCCAACTGATTGTCTACCGCGACCGCGACGACTCCGTGGGTTTTATGGAAAGCAATGCCGTGACGTCTAGACTGTTTCAGTTGATCACCGATAATGCAGAAACCAAAACGCCTCGCAATGGCCACACCCTACTTCTGCAGATAGTCGACGAGTTACAACACCCACAGCCAGATGCCGTGCTTGCCGGCGGGGAGCAAATCTTTACCCAAATGCGTGATAAAGACATTCTCTCTGGCGCTCGCCCGCTAGCTAGCTAGTTAAGCGTTTGGGTCCCAATCGGATTGGATCCTTCGCCAGGCTCGGGAGGGGCTGCGATGTCTTGGGTGTTACCGAATAGCTTTCAACAAGCTCAACCGCAGACGAGTGGGTTGGGCGAAACCGTTTAAACGCTATTGGTACAAAGAGTTCGCCGCATACTGCTGGCGAAAACCCTCGGCCCATTCAACATCCGACGCACGCAGACGCTCAACCGTTCGCGACTCGGTAGCCGGCTCTACAACCGGCGCCATATCAGCGAGCATCGACTCGCCAACTACTCCAATAAAAAAGGGCGCGCCAATAAGCAGAGCGCCTAACCAGCCTGGTAGCTTAGTGGTAATTGTATTTAGAAATTTTTGCATTTTTGCTCACCTCAGAAGATGAACGAATGATGCGCCACGGGGTGGGTCAGTCAGTGATGCCGGTTTTCAAGGAGTTACCACGGGCGCATTTCGACAGGCTCAATGCGAGCGGACGGATTAGTACTGAGAAAGCGCCAGTTTGATCGCAGCCTGAATCTCGCCACGCAGCTCGGCTGGCTCGATAACTTCAGCCTGCGGCCCGAGCCTTAGAATGTCGCCCAGCAGCTCTTCACTGCGACCATATGGGACCGATAAAAGATAAGACCCATCTGCCTGCCAAACGCCAGTTTGTCGTGGGTGCCATTGTTCCTCCGCCACCCAGCGTGCACGCTCTTTAGAGACTTTAATAACCGCTGTGCCAGTTGGCGTGCCGGAGAAAATTCCGTAGCCGCTTCCTAGGGTTTCATCGAGCTGCTGCTCAGTAACATCTTGAGCATTTTCTTCTAGAATTTGAGCACTACTAATTCGATCGATAGAGAAGGTTCTTAATGCCTTCCGCTCGTGACACCACGCGTCTACAAACCAATTGTCACGATAGTGAGTCAAGCGCTGTGGAGAAAGCCTTCTAGAAGACTGCTCGTCGCTAGAGCGTGCATGATATTCAATCGTCATTTGCTTGCGCGAAAGCACGGCTTCGGCAACACGACCATACTGTTCGCCAGGCTCACGCCCTGCCATCGAAAGGATACGAATACGGTGCAACTCTGCACTACTCGCACCGCTCATTTTGTCGAGAAGCGGGTCTAGTGGATCAAGATGTGAACTGAGCAATCCTGGCTCTAATTGCGACAGTAGTTGACGCAAACCGAGTAATGCCGCTAGTTCACGGTCGTTAAACCACAAACCCGGCAGTTCATAGCGCGGGCCATATTGATCTTGTTCAGCATAGAAATAGCCATTGCGCTCGGCATCGTATTCAATCGGCGCGTTAAGGTAATCACGCATATTGGAGATCACGCGTTTTACCGTAGCCTGCGAGCATTCGAGCTGCTCTTCTAACTGCTTACGGGAAACCGGATGGCGTGAAGCAGACAGCGCCGAGTGCAGCGCGAAAATTCGGTCGAATAAATTCATGACCGTAGTTTACCGCGCCGCAACTCGGGAAACTATTGAAGCGCGTCCATTCCTGGGCCGTATTCGGTGACCGCCTCTTCGATAGAGCTACCTAGCAACACGTGAAAGTGCAGCCAATGACGAATAATTTGCAGTTTGGCCACCTTAAGTTCTGCCTGCCGTTGGGCTACTTTGGCAACCGCTACTAGTCGCTGAGCCTCGGTTGAGCGACCCGCTTTGCCACGGATATATTCTACCCGCAAAAGCTCGTTGGCGGTTTCCAGCGCAAGTTTGGCTACCGGAAGTTCGTGCTCAGCATGTTTGTAATGCTCGCCAGTCTCAAACAACTCAGCGTAAAGCTTGCGCTTGTCGTCATCCAGCTGCTGCCTCGCTATCGCGTGCTGCATACGCAAAGACTCGCGCTCTGACGATTTTCGGCCCGCCGAAAATGGCGTCCATGTCACGACCACTCCAGCGACCCATTCTTTCTCGGTGGAGAATGTCAGGCCATCATTTCGTGCGTATTGAACCAATCCGTCTACTCGTGGGAGCTGGTCGGCATAGGTCGCATCGTGTTGCTTCTTTAAGGCTTTAATTTGGAGAACACGAGCTTTCAAGTCGGCACGCTTGCTAAGCGCCATCTCGTAACTGTTCTCGATATTGGGTAAGTGGATATAGGATGCTAGCGACAAATCCAACTCTGGCTCTACCGGGACCGGCGACGCCACAAAGCGCTGCAGATGACGTAAGGCGATTCGCCGGTTTGACTCCAGTTCTTCCAACTGAATACGTGCTTGCTCAAGTGACAGCTCAATCGACAGCAAGTCGGTTTGAAGCGCTCTACCCACCTTAGCCTGTGATTCAACATTCGATTTCTGCGCCAAGAGACTATCAACTAAAGCACGCACCGCTGTGGCATACGCTTTGGCCTCTAACGAATCCAGAAACAAGGCTGATGAATAGCCGGTTTGAGCCTCTGCGACTCGCTTTGCAACCATACCTTGTGCCTGGGCAGCCAAGCTGGCTGCCGGCGCGCGGTATAGCAAGGTAGCGGCGTCAAAAATTGGCTGACGGATATTAACCTCTGCCCCGCGACGATATTTTTCCGCGCCGACCAGTTGATTACTCGGCGGTGGAAGTCCACTGACCGTAGTAACCGAGGCTTCTTCGGCTCGCGCCCAAAACATCTTCATATCGAGCGACGGCAAGTACGCAGCCTTCCATGCTTTCTCGGCATCCGATTTGGCCGCGAACAGTTTAGCTACTTCAATCTGGGCGGTAGGATTAACTGATGCTCTGCGTACAGATTCATCGAGCGTGAGCCGCTGTGCTCTCTGGTTATAGCTAAATTCAACGCCACTGCTAAGCGCATCGGCTCGTAGCTGATGTAAGTCACGCGCCACTGCATCATTGGGTAAAGCAACAAGTGACACAGCGAGAACAACCGCTACTGACGTTCCCAACTTGGTCACGTCGAATTTACGTCCTGAAAAACGTAAAACCGAGAAACACAATGCCGGAATCACTACTAAGGTCATGATCGTAGATGCCAACAGTCCAGAAATGATTGCCCATGCCATAGGCGGCCACTGAGTCGCGCTGGTCACGGTGAGCGGCGCTAGTCCAGCAATGGTGGTTAGCGTAGTCAGGATAATCGGCCGCGTGCGACGCTGAACAGCTTCAACCACCGCGTCTCTCAAGCTATGGCCTTGGGCGAGCTTCTCGTCCATCACATCAATCAACACAATCGCGTTATTGACCACAATCCCGACTAGCGCGATCACACCAACAAGCGAGTTAAAGCCAAACGGTGAGCCGCTAAGTAGCAAGCCGGGAACAACCCCAACAACGACTAGTGGCACGGTGGTGAGAATGATTCCAATCCGTGAGAAAGAGTTGAATTCGACCAACAAGAAAACCAGCAGTATAAGGATTCCCATCGGCGCAGCGCCGGCAAGTGCGGAGTTGGCTTCACCCGAGCTTTCTTGTTCACCACCAAACTCAATTTTCACGCCACGCGGCAGATCAAGTGCTTCTAGGCGTGGCGTGAGGTCACGCATTACGGCACCAAAACCAACGCCTTCTTCT
This sequence comes from Gammaproteobacteria bacterium, assembly GCA_047614865.1. Lineage (GTDB taxonomy): Bacteria > Pseudomonadota > Gammaproteobacteria > JAPPPA01 > JAPPPA01 > JBLHFB01. Next base: position 9,567 of record JBLHFB010000014.1, read on the forward strand.
AGCTGAGATGACACGGTGGAATAGCGTCGCTGGTTCAAGCGATAAATCGCACCGGCTTTCCATTTCACATCCACCGTCGCGAGTTGCATCAGTGGTACTGCTTGGCCTTGATTGCCATAGACGGTGACAGATTGCAGTTGCTCAACGGGGAAGTGTTGTCCAGAGCGAGAACGCACGATAATCGGTGCTGGCTCGTCACCAATCCGATACTGTCCAATTTCAACGCCTTGGGTGCGTCCCAAAAGCGTTAACGCAACATCATTTCGACTGAGTCCGTGACGAGAGGCGACTGCATCATTCACGGTGTATTCAAGCGTAGGAACGCCCTGCCCTAAATCGTGCCGCGCGCTGACAACCCCCGAGGTATTACGTAGCTCGGTATAAACCATTTCAGTCGCGACCGCCAGCTTTTGAGGGTCGTTGCTCAGCAGGCGAACTTCAATAGGGGCGGCAACAGGAGGTCCTTGGCCTAGAGCACGCGGTATCACTTCGGCTTCCGGCAGATGCTTATTAGACCAATCTCGGACCCATTTAATCAACGCTGGAATCTGACTGTGATGTTGAGTTTCTACAACAATTCGTCCGGAATGCGGTTGGCGCGGAAAGGTCGGCAGGTTGTAGTAAAAACGCGAGCCGGTGGTGCCCACAAACGAGTACAAATTCACCACGTCACTGCGCAGGCTTAACTCGCCTTCAAGCAAAGTAACTCGGCTGCGGGTTGCGTCTATGTGGCTGCCTTCCGGCAACTTAATATCGATCGTCATTTGATTACGATCGGCATTGGGGAAGAACTGTTGGTCAACGTACTGCATTAAGAAACCCGAACCAGCAACCAACATCACCGCAATAATCAGTACGGCAGGTGTGTAATTAACCGCAACTTTGCCTGCATTTCGACCGATTTTGTCCCAAATTGACTCACGAGCATCTGAGCTTCGTTTACGCAGCGCCAGTGCCGCCAATGCCGGGGTTACTGTGATTGCGTAGACATAGCTAACAATCAAAGCGAGCATAATCATGATCGGGATTCCACGGACAAAGTCCGAGGTATTTCCTTCGCCAACAAGCATCGGCAGGAACGCAGCCAAAGTGGTTCCTGTTGCCGTTCCGAGCGGCAAAGCCAGCTCTCGAATCGACAGGTTGGCGGCTAGATTTGGCGAATCACCATTGTCTATCCGCCACTGGATGTTCTCGGCCATCACAATGGCGTTATCGACCAACATACCCAGCGCCACCACCAAACCAATGATCGCTACTTGGTGAAGAACGGCACCTGAAGAGGCATAAATCGCGACTGTACCAAAGGTCACTAACGGCACGATTGAGGCAATCACTAAGCCCAAGCGCGGCCCCATAAACAGCAGCAATACCGCGGCAACAATCACAATCCCAGAGATCAGCGAGCCGCTTAACTCGGCGAGCCGTTTCTCCACACGTTCGGGTTGGAAGAATATCGGTTCTATTTTGAGTGGCGAGATATCCTCATTGATCAGCACTAATGCTTCCAACACGCGGTTGCCAAAATCAACCGTGTTAACCGCATTTGGAATAGTGAACAGTTCTAGGCCAACCGAGCGAACACCATTGACCCAAAACTCCTCGGTAGATGGTTCGGCTGGTCCGAAGCGCACCTCGGCAAAGGCACCTAGCGGAACATCTACCCCCGAAGGAAGTCGAATCGGCGTACGACGGATTTCATCAAGAGATCGGAATTCAGTATTCGGAGAAACCGTCACTGTTTTCGACGAAACAATTACAGAGCCACCGGGCAAGCTATCGTTTCGAGCAGCTAATTGTTGGCTCAAAAGGAGCGGTGATAGACCGAGTCGGTTGGTGTTTGAGTCATCCAACATGATAGTTACTTGCTCGCCGGGATCGCCTTGTAATTCAATCCGCGACATCCCATCAATCGCATACAAAGCGCGACGCGCTTCACGCGCTGCATGCAGTAGCTGAACAACATCACCGGAACCAGTTACACCAAGCACTACCGAGGCAGCATCCATCTGCTTGTCTTTAAGGGTGTACTGGGCAACTCCATCGGGGAACTCATGACTGGCCTGATCGGCGGCGCGGCGTACACGATCCCAAGCGGTATCCGTGTCGTAGACCTTGTCTTTCAAGATCACGCTAACCAAAGCGACATCCGCACGGATCCGAACTTTGATGTCTTTGATCTCTGATACTTCAACTAGCTCCCGCTCTAGCGGTTCAACCACAAGGCGCTCGATCTTTTCGGGATCAGCTCCCGGAAACGGAACAATCAACACACCAACGCGGTATGGAAAGAAAGGGTCTTCCTGGCGCACCATCCCAAACCACGCCGCCAAGCCAACCAGCGCCATCAGCAATGACGAAGCGAGAATGACCCGCTTCTTATCCATCAAGCCGCCGCTACTCATCTCACCACCTCAACCGCTTCGCCATCAACTAAAGCGCCCTGACCAGCAATAACGACGAGGTCACCACTTTTCAGTCCTGAACGAACGGCGACGGTTGCCCCTTGGATTGAGACAATGTCGACGATTTTCTTGGTAACGACACCGTCTTTATAGACAAACAGGCGAGCCTGCCCCGAACCCGGATCAATGATCGCTTGCACAGGAACCGATAACTGGTCGCGTGCCACGTGAACAAAGACTAGCTCTGCGGTAATCCCAGGGCGTACGTCTGGATGCGCGGGGAGCGACACAACGGCTGGAAAAAGCTGACCACGCACAATTGCGCCTTGCCCTAACTCCACCAATTTCCCGGTGAGCTGAACATTTTCTAGATAAGGGAACTCAACTGTTACATCTTGGGCTTGAGCGAGACGCGAGAGCATTAACTCAGGAACTTGAGTTTCAACTTCTAGTCCGCCACCGCCGCTGAGAGCTAGCATTGGCTGACCCGCTGCAACAAACTCACCTACTTCAAAGGCAATCGAATCAATTACCGCTGCAAACGGAGCACGAAGCCCAGTCTCTTGAAGCAGCCTTTCGGTTTCAGCCTGATGCGCCTTCGCTGCACTAATGCCGGCCTTCAGTGCGTTAATTTCAGACTCAAGCTGCTCGTATTCTTGCTTGCTAGCAGCACCACTATAGCGGAGCGTAACTACACGTTGAAAGTCACGCCTGGCCTGGCTCATACGAGTGGTTAGCTCTCGTACCCGTTCGCGGGCGGCATCAGCAGCGGGCTGTAACTGCGGGTTGTACATTCGAGCTAAGAGTTCACCCTTTTCAACCCGCTGGCCGAGTGTTACGGGTAGCTCAGCCAAGGTTCCGGACACCAAGAATGTCAGGCTGGCATGCTCTTTAGCACGTGTCACACCGGGGAATCTAAACAGTGTTTCTACTGCGTTATCGCTAACCTCTTCAACACGAACATAGCGCGCACTATCGACTGAGATATCTTCGCGTGTGGCATTTTTAAGTGCTGCGTCATCTTTAGCCAGAGCTAAAAGGAAGTAGATCAATCCGCCTACGACAACTGTCATTAGAACGTTAACGAGAATTTTATTTTTCATTTCTTTTCCTCAGTCGCTGGCGGGGTTAGACCATCGAGAAATATGGTGAGAAAGTTATCTAGGAATTGCCGATCCACATCAACGCCGTGGTCGGATTCTTCGGGGTCTTCCCATGCCAAAAATTGGTCACGAGCTTGAAACCAATGAGTGATCATTCCAATTCCGATTCTGAGGATATTGATCGGCTCGACATCTTTCCGGATGCTGCCTTCGCCACAACCTTTGCGAAGCATCTCCACGCCGGGACCCGCTAGCACTTTGCCTACGCTATCGACATCACCTTCTGCGAGTGTCCAGCTAAATAGCCGGACCAACGATGGGTTTTCTTTTAGATAGTCGTAGTAACCCTGAAACGACTCACGAAGTAGCTCTTTGCTAGGCTCACTTTGCTCTAGAAGTCGACCCTGCTTTTCAACATAACCCTCAAAGCTACGCTTCTTTACCGCGTCCCATAGCTCTTGTTTGGATCCAAAGTGATGGTGAATTAGCGATTTAGTTACGTCGGCTTTCTGAGCAATTTCGCTAATCGCAATCGCCGCAAAGCCCCGTTCTACAAACAGCTCTTCGGCAGCATCAAGTATTGCTTCGCGGCGGGGTACACGCTGATTGGTTTCCATAGGTCGCTCTCAAGGGCGTCAATTTAGACGCTAGAGTACCAACTGGCCGACCGGCCAGCTTTGGCTATATAGCCGACACGACTGGCCGTCCGGTCAACCCGCCTTTCGCCGGAAGAGACTTCCAGCGAAAATTTACTGTTTTTGGCTCGTTCAGCAGCGACGGAGCTATGCTCAATACCTGCGTTTAGTGCCCGCCGTGGCTATGGGCGATCTCAGCGGAACGCTATTTCTTAGGCAGATAAAGGTCGGTAATAGTGCCTTCAAAAACTTCAGTCGCCATTGCAACCGTTTCGGACAGTGTCGGATGAGCGTGGACCGTTAGCGCTATATCAGCGGCGGTTGCATTCATCTCGATAGCCAGCGCCACTTCAGCAATAAGCTCACCGGCACTAGCACCAACGATGCCCCCACCGATGACGCATTTTGACTTGGGATCAAACAATAATTTGCTTAGCCCAATCTCGGCGCCCATCGATAATGCACGGCCACTGGCCGCCCAAGGAAACGCACTTTTTTCATATGCAATATTGTTTGCTTTAGCTTGTTCCTCAGTGACGCCTACCCATGCAATTTCAGGATCTGTATAGGCCACGGATGGAATAACACGGGCGTCAAAGTGGCTTGGCAAGCCAGCAACCACTTCAGCGGCGACCTTTCCTTCGTGCACTGCTTTGTGAGCAAGCATCGGTTGGCCAATGAGGTCACCAATCGCAAAAATGTTTTTCTGCGTGGTCCGCATCTGTGAATCGACCACGGTAACGAATCCCTGCTTAGAAACTTCTACGCCAGCGTTTTCAGCGCCAAATTTATCCCCATTCGGACGGCGGCCTACTGCGACTAAAATACGGTCGAAGTGTCGTCTTTCGGTGCTGCCGTCTTTAAGTTTGAAGTCGACATTCAAACATTTTTTTATCGCTTTAACCGACGTCACAGAGGTGTTTAAGAGTACGTCTTCATAGCAATCTTTCAATTTATTGAGGTACGGTTTTACGAGATCAGAATCAGCGCCTGCAACAATAGAAGGCAACATTTCGACGATGGTGACCTTGCTTCCCAAGGCAGCGTATACAGTCGCCATTTCTAAACCAATAATTCCGCCACCAATAACCAGTAGACGCTTCGGCACATCCTCAAGCTCTAACGCACCGGTAGAGTCCATAATACGATCGTCTTCGGGTAAAAACGGAAGGCTGACCGGTTCTGATCCTGTAGCCAGAATGGCGGATTCAAAACGTACTAATTGCTTCTCACCAGCGGCGTTCACCACCTCAAGGGTGTTGCCATTAAGCAGCGTTCCCAGACCGGTAAGAACTTGTACTTTTCGTTTAGCCGCCAAACCCACCAAGCCACCAGTTAACTTCTTTACAACGCTATTCTTCCATCCACGCAGCGCAGCGAGATCAACCTTAGGCGGCGCTACTTCGACGCCACAAGCCGCCAGATGCTTACCGTCTTCTATTACCTTTGCCACGTGAAGCAGCGCCTTAGAGGGTATACAGCCTACATTGAGGCAAACGCCACCCAAGCTAGCGTGCTGTTCAACAAGCACCGTCTTTACGCCTAAGTCCGCCGCCCTAAAAGCGGCCGAATATCCACCGGGGCCGCCACCCAATACGACTAGCTTGCAATCTATATCAGCCGCTTTAGTTTCTTGAGTCTTCTTGTCTTTTGTCGCAGTCATAGTTGAATCCCCCTAAAGGCTCAGGTTTCTGAGATCAGAAAGGATAAATGCAATGTGATTGGTGAAGCGAGCTGCATAAACACCGTCAATAACGCGATGATCGTAGGAAACCGCTAACGGCTGAATCAACCTATCGACAATTTCGCCGTTGACTCGCTCCAAGCGTTCTTTAGCAGGCGTGACCCCTAGAATCCCCACCTCAGGCGCATTAACTATCGGCGTGAAATTGGTTCCGGCGACACCGCCCAAACTAGAGATGGTGAAGCAACCGCCCTGCATATCAGCAGAGGTCAACTTACCTTTGCGTGCCCGCGCACTCAGCTCGGACAGTTCTTTAGCCAACTCCAACAAGCCTTTGCTGTCGACATTCCGAACCACCGGAACCACCAGCCCATTAGGCGTATCTACCGCAATTCCTAGGTTGTAATAATCCCGCTGGATCAAGAT
>JBLHFB010000015.1:0-15503 GCA_047614865.1 Gammaproteobacteria bacterium
AGGAATGTCGGCTTTTGAGGAGTCTTTGCCGCGGTTGGCTAGCGGGAGCTCGTGGAGCTCAAGGCTGCATTCACGGGGAAGGCGTCCGGCATACTCTTTGTAACCCTGCTCCACCCATTTCGGCATTTTGCTGCCGATCGCGATCAGATGAATTTTCACAGTTAAGCGGGTACTTTGCCGGGTGGAGCTTAGTGCTCGGCGGCGGCCTGTGGGGCTGGATCAGCTTCCCAGAGTTTTTCCAATTGGTAGTGCTCACGGGTATCAGTTTGCATAACGTGGCAAACCACATCGCCCAAATCAATCAGAACCCACTCACCAACGGTATCGCCTTCAACGCCTAGAGGCTGTTCACCAGCTTCTTTGGCAGACATGACTACTGAGTTAGCGATCGCTTTTACATGACGATTGGAGGTGCCGCTGGCAATGATCATACAATCAGTTACCGATGTCATGCCAATAACATCTAGGACAGTGACATCCTGCGCCTTTAGATCTTCCATGGCGGTTTCAACAAGGCGCTTAAGACTTTGGGTTTCCATTTACTCTCCGTAACGGACATTCTGCAAGAAATTGGCAACAGCTTGAGGCAGCAGATAGTCCACTGACTGCCCCGCGATTAACCGGTCGCGAATCACGGTGGAAGAAATCTCCAGCTGACTCACGCACAACGGCAGCACCAAGCCGGCCTGCCGTTGCGCCAATTGTACAGCGTCCTTTGCCAAATGCTTATGCAAAAACTCAGCAAGGGCTCCGGTCTGCGGCAATTCAGCACCTGGCCGCGTCACGATAAGCAGATGACATAGCTCAAGAATTTCACTTGATCGGTGCCAATTCGCAAAACCCTCCCAGGCATCGGTACCCAACACAAAGCAGATACTTGCGCTCGGGTTTTCCGCGCGCAGCTCCTCTAAAGAGAGCACAGAATAGCTAGGGCCAGCTCGCCGTATTTCGCGCTGATCTAGGCTGAATTTAGCTTTGCCTTGCAGTGCAATTTCTAGAGCCCCGACCCGGTCCGCTGCAGACAGCAGCTGCTCTGCCTTGTGCGGAGACTGGCCAGTAGGGATAAAGCGCAGTTCATCCAAGCCAGTCTGCTCAAGCACTTCAACAGCCGTCTGCAGATGCCCGTGATGAACAGGATCAAAGCTGCCCCCAAATATTCCGATTCTTTTCAATGTTTTAGGCATTTCAGCAATATAGCAGCGTGGCCAAACTGGCAAATTCTGCAGCGGCGCTAGGTGCGAATTTGGCCTTCACCAAACACGACGTATTTTTGGTTGGTCAAACCATGCAAACCCACTGGGCCACGCGCATGAATTTTATCGGTACTAATTCCAATCTCAGCGCCAAGGCCGTATTCAAAACCATCAGCAAAGCGTGTAGAGGCGTTAATAATTACCGAGCTTGAATCGACTTGACGCATAAAACGCATTGCAGTGCTGTGGTTCTCAGTAACGATCGATTCGGTATGGGCCGAGCTATATTCAGCGATATGGTCCATCGCTTGATCAACATCGTCGACGATCCGAATTGATAAAACGGGGGCTAGATACTCAGTCGCCCAATCTTCGACGCTGGCTAATGCCATCGGCTCAATTGCAACCGCCCGCTCACAACCGCGCAGCTCAACACCTTCTTCACGGTACTTAGCGCATAGCTCCGGCAACACCGCGCCCGCCACGTCGACATGAACTAACAAGGTTTCCATGGCATTACACACTCCATAGCGATGGGTCTTGGAATTGTAAGCAATCGCTATCGCTTTAACGAGATCAGCATCTTTGTCGATATAAACGTGGCAAATGCCGTCGAGATGCTTAATTACCGGCACGGTCGCGTTATTGCTGATTCGTTCGATCAGGCCCTTCCCGCCACGCGGAACAATCACGTCAATATAGTCTGGCATGGTGATCATTTGGCCAACCGCCTCGCGATCTGTCGTTTCCACCACTTGCACAACTCCTTTAGGCAGGCCGGCAGCCTCCAAGCCCTGTGCGATACAGGCGGCTACCGCTTGATTGGAATTTATCGCTTCAGAGCCCCCGCGTAAAACGGTCGCGTTGCCCGACTTTAGGCATAGCGCGGCTGCGTCCGCAGTGACATTCGGGCGAGACTCATAAATAATCCCAACCACTCCTAAAGGCACACGCATCTTGCCGACTTTAATACCGCTTGGACGCGGCGACACATCGGTCATTTCACCAACTGGGTCAGGCAGTGCAGCGACTTGACGCAGACCTTCTGCCATTCCGTCGATCACGCTATCCGTTAGCGCTAAGCGTTCTAATAGAGCCGCATCCAAGCCTTTGGCTTGTCCGGCATCTAGATCAATTTTATTGGCTACTTTCAGCGCATCGCGCTGCTCTAGCACGGCATCTGCTATTGCTAGCAATGCGGCGTTCTTTTGTCCGCTATCAGCGGCGGCAATTAAGCGTGAAGCTTTGCGGGCTTGCTTGCCCACTTGCTGCATATATTCAATAACGTTCATTTTGGATTCCTTTATTCCCCTTGCCAAAAACTGGCATGGGACAGCGCTATTGCGCTCTGGGCACAGCTCTAGGCGCGCCCGACATTTTCGTAACTAAGTCTACCAGCTCATCCCACACATCGGCAGGTGGGCGGTAGCGAGGCTGCTGGCCTTTGCTCAAGCCATCTAGCATCGCAGCTCTTGGCAATAGCGCTTGCCAAGCCGCTGCAGGATATCGCCGAACGGCGCCATCTAGCTTTTTCTTACGTGCCGGAAAAACATAGCCGACCGGCTGCGCGCCTGATGACATCGCTACCAAATCACGGATTTCACGGCTCAGAACCGACAGAATCGGCACCGGATTTATCCCTTCTTGGCGGAGCTTAAACAGCATTCGGCATGCCAACGCTGCGTCGCCCCGCATGATCGAGTCGACCATCCCAAACACATCAAAGCGTGCATTATCGGCAACCACAGAATCAATTTGCTCAGCAGTCACGGTCTGATCAGGATATAGCAATGCCAGCTTGTCGATATCCTGTTTGGCAGCAAGTAAATTCCCTTCTACCCGGTGCGCCAAAGCGGCGATCGCGTCGCGCTCTGCAGACACGCCAACTTCACGCATGCGGCTTTCAATCCATTGAGGCAGTTTATTGCGATCAATCGGCCAGCAGACTACCGCTGCACCGGCCGTTTCCAAACGTTTATACCATTTAGCTTTTCGCGCCGACGAGTCCAGTGCGCCGCAAATCACTAGCAATACGGTATCTGGCGGAATGCCTTCGACATAGGCAGAAAGCGCTTTGGAACCGGCATCCCCAGGTTTGGAGCCAGGAATGCGTAATTCAATTAGGCGCTTTTCAGCAAACAACGACATTGTCGCGCCGCTGTCACGAAGACGGGCCCACTCGAAGCCTTTCTCAACGTGCATCACATCGCGTTCATCAAAGCCGTTTTGCCGTGCTGCCACTCGGATGGCGTCAGCACTCTCTTCCACTAGCAAGACTTCGTCGCCACCGACGATATAAACCGGCAACAAGTCACGTTTAAGTTCGGCGTGTATCCGTTCTGGGTAGATAACCATGCTTATTGCTGGGACACAGTCTGCAACGCAGTATGGCGAAGGATTACATTAATCATCCGTTGATAAATGTCTTCGCGAAGAATCTGTTCTTCATCTTGGTTGGACAGCAGATTAGCACCGTTAAAAAGGTAGCTACGTTGTGCGGTGAACGATTTCCAAGCAGGCAACGCCTCAGTTTCTGGCGGATAACTGCGGTAACTCCCGCTGATACTTAGCTGGTATTCCAATGGAGTGCCATTCGCGTTTGAAGACAGCAGGGCGACCTGCTCGGAAACCGAAGAAAGCTCCAGAACCTGCCCGCTAGTTAGCCCAATCCGGCGTTCGAAAAGCGATTGACGCAGAGCCTGCGCCATACCTTGCTCAGGTACATTGGGATAATAAGTAACTGAGCCTAGCTGGCTAGACAGGTCGTCACCTTGGCAAGGATTGCACAGCTTAAAGCCACAGCCTTGCAGCAAGACAAGCAGCATTGCTGCGCCAAGGAAACGGATTGTGAGTGTCTGTTGTAGGGCCATCATTTCACCTGCAGCTAATTGGCCACCACGTTAACTAGGCGGCCGGGAACCACGATCACTTTACGCACGGTTTTTCCATCAATCCATTTTTGGACGATTTCAGATTCCATAGCAAACTTCTCAACCGCTTCTTTGTCGGCACTAGCTGATACTTGAATGCGATCACGAACTTTGCCATTCACCTGCAGTACCACCTCAATCTCGCTCTTTACCAATGCTGATTCATCAGTCGCTGGCCAGCTTGCATCAAGTACAGAATCATCATGTCCAAGCGCAGCCCAAAGCTCATGGCTCAAATGAGGAACAATAGGCGCAAGGCATAAGATAATCGCCTCAAGCGCTTCTTGAACCACAACGCGGCTTGCTGGCGTGGTGTCCGAGAATTTACCCAAGGCATTCGATAGCTTCATCATTGCCGCAATCGCGGTGTTGAATTTGTAGCGTTGCTCAAAATCGCTGGTCGCCTGCTTGATCGCGACGTGTGTGGCGAGACGCATTTCTTTTTGCGCCGCATTCAAATTGTCAAAACTGAGGCTGGCAACTGGGTCGCCCGCTTCCAAATGCTCGCCAACTTGTTTCCAAACGCGGTTTAGGAAGCGCGACGCACCCTCTACGCCGGCATCGGACCATTCCAAGCTTTGCTCTGGCGGGGCGGTGAACAACATAAATAGACGCACGGTGTCAGCACCGTATTGCTCAATCAATTGCTGTGGATCAACCGTGTTGCCCTTTGACTTGGACATCTTGGCGCCGTCTTTTAGCACCATACCTTGGCAAAGCAGATTTTTGAACGGCTCGTCGCAGTCGACCAAACCAAAATCACGCAGCAGCTTGTGATAAAAACGAGCGTAAAGCAGGTGCAGAATTGCGTGTTCGATACCACCAATGTATTGATCGACTGGCAGCCAGTACTTAACGCGCTCATCGAGCATCGCTTCCGTATTGCCGGCAGATGCAAAGCGAGCGAAGTACCAGCTAGATTCCATAAAGGTATCAAAGGTATCGGTTTCACGTGTTCCGCCATCTGCCAATTGATAAAACTCTGCCATTTGCTTAATCGGAGACGAGACACCTTCAAACTGCACATTAGTCGGCAGCTCAACCGGCAACTGGGTAGCAACTCGCTCCTTGCCGTCTTTGTCGTATTCAATCGGAATTGGGCAACCCCAATAACGCTGACGAGACACACCCCAGTCACGCAGGCGATAATTTACTTGGCGTTTGCCATTACCGTCGGCTTCCAGCTTGCTCGCAATCGCATCCAATGCTGCGGCAAAATCTAAACCGTCAAATTCGCCTGAGTTAACCAAAATGCCTTTGGCGGTAAATGCTTCCGCCGATAGATCGCACTGATCCTTATCGTTAGCTGGCGCAACAACCTGATTGATCGCCAAACCGTATTTCTTAGCAAACTCCCAGTCACGCTGGTCGTGCGCTGGCACGGCCATTACCGCGCCGGTGCCGTAGCCCATCAGTACAAAGTTAGCTACAAATACGGGGACCGTTTTACCGGTCAGTGGATGAGTCGCTTTAAGGCCTGTGTCCATGCCTTTTTTCTCAAGCTTCTCCATCGCCTCTTCATTGACGGCGTTTTTCTTGCACTCGTCAATAAAGCCAGCAAGCTCTGGATTGGACTCAGCAGCTTGCAAGGCAAGCGGATGCTCGGCGGCTACTGCAACATAACTAACCCCGTAAATGGTGTCTGGGCGAGTGGTGTAGACCTCTAGTTCAGCACCTTTCACGTCAAAGCTGAGTTGAACGCCTTCTGAGCGACCAATCCAGTTTTTTTGCATGGTTTTAACGGCGTCGGGCCAACCTTCAAGGTCGTCCAAGCTATCGATCAATTCGTCAGCATAAGCGGTGATTTTCATAAACCACTGCGCTAGCTGGCGACGCTCAACAGGCTCTCCACACCGCCAGCAACAGCCGTCTTCAACTTGTTCATTTGCAAGTACAGTTTGGTCGGTCTCACACCAGTTAACACTGGCCATTTTTTTGTATACCAAGCCTTTTTCATAGAGCTTGGTAAAGAACCACTGTTCCCATTTGTAATACGAAGGGTCGCAGGTCGCCAGCTCGCGATCCCAGTCATACGCCAAGCCCAGGCGCTTAAGCTGATCACGCATGTAATCTATATTTTCAAATGTCCACTTAGCCGGTGGCACGTTGTTTTTGATTGCTGCATTTTCCGCAGGCATCCCAAAACCATCCCAACCCATTGGCTGCAATACGGACTTGCCAAGCATTCGCTGATAGCGCGAGATGGCATCGCCAATCGCATAGTTACGCACGTGGCCCATGTGCAGCCGGCCACTGGGGTACGGAAACATCGCTAACGAGTAAAACTTCTCTTTGCTCTCGTCTTCGTAGGCCTTAAACGCTTTGGTCTTATCCCACTGCTGTTGTAGGGCTGTTTCAATATCGTGCGGGTTATATGTGGCTTGCATTGAGGGCGTTTACCGGCAAATTGGGGGACAAATAAAATGACCGCGCAGAATACCATTAAGCGGCCATGCTGCGCCGCAATAAATTGCCCTGCATGCTATTGAAACTCGGCCGAGAATGCGTATGGTGAACCGATGAACAAAATCAACATTACGACTGCAGACCAGCATCAATATCAGTTGCGAGTTAGCCGCACGGAGAAGAATAACTCTCCAGTTGCGATCATTTTCCCGGCAATGGGAGTGCCAGCCAGCTACTACGATAATTTTGCTAAGGCGCTTAATACAGCCGGCGTTCACGGCGTTATCCATGAGCTGCGCGGCTGCGAAAGCAGCAACAAGAAACCCAAAAGCGGCGACAACTTTGGCTATGTAGATTTGATCGAAACCGACTGGCCCGCGACAATCAAGTGGGTGGCTGGCGAATTTCCAGAATCGCGCCGTCTATTAATAGGCAACAGCCTAGGTGGGCAACTGTCGGCGTTGCATTTAGCCGCTCACCCAACCGCTGCAGATGGACTGGCCCTTGTTGCGTCATGTAGCGTGTACTACCGCGCCTACGGCAAGAGGTCGCTATCAACTTTAGTCGCGACACAGGCGCTCAATCTCACAGGCCAGCTGCTGGGCTACGCGCCAGGAAAGCAGCTTGGCTTTGCCGGAAATGAAGCCAAAGACCTTGTCTCAGATTGGGCTAAACAAGCTCGAACAGGCAGATACGAGCCAAACAATGCAAAGCAGAACTATGAAGGGGCAATGAAGGCGCTTTCCAAACCCATATTGGCATTGCCAATTGCTAACGACAGCCTTGCCCCAGAATCTGCAGTTAGACATTTGGTGGGCAAGCTGCCCGCCTGCCAGCTCACCATGGAAACGATCAACGCAGAGCAACTTGGCAGCTCTCGACTTACCCATTTCAGCTGGGGGAAACACCCAGGAACACTCGCAAAGAAGGTAGCAGCGTGGTTTAACGCCACAGCGTGATACCATCCTGTCCCCATGAGCACACAAGACCATCTAAGCAGCGTTCGATTCGATTCGCTAGCACTTGCCGAACCACTAAAAAAAGGCCTTTCAGAAGCCGGTTTCGAGTTCGCCACCCCAATTCAAGCTGAGTCCATTCCCAAGTTTTTGGAAGGAACTGACCTCGCAGGTCAAGCGCAAACAGGTACCGGAAAAACCGTTGCATTTTTGCTCTGCACAATGCACGAGTTGCTAACAAAACCAGCCGCAGAAGGCCGCAAGCCAACGCAACCACGCGCCATGATTCTTGCTCCAACACGTGAGCTAGCAATTCAAATTGCTAAAGACGCCGAACCACTAGCCAAGCATACCGACCTCAAAATCGCGCTTGCTTATGGCGGCACCGATTACGAAAAGCAGCGCGATGCGATCGCCGCTGGCTGTGACATTCTGGTGGGCACACCGGGACGGGTAATTGACTTTTTCAAGCAGCGCGTTTTTGATTTGTCGCACTGTGAAGTGACCGTTCTCGACGAAGCAGACAGGATGTTTGATCTTGGCTTTATTGCCGATCTACGCTTCCTACTTCGCAACTGCCCAGCTGCTGAAAAACGCAGAAACCTACTGTTCTCCGCAACCATGAGCGGCAAGGTTATGGACATGGCCTACGAGCACATGGGCGATCCAGTGGTGATTAAGATCGAAGCGGATCAAATAACTGCCGATCGCGTGCGCCAACGGATGTTCTACCCGGCAAACCACGAGAAGATTCCACTGCTTGCCGGCTTGCTCAAAGAAATCGATCCACCGCGCTGCATCATTTTCGTCAACACCAAAAGTGTTTCTGAAAAAATCTGGCGCCACCTAACCGGCAATGATTTCAAAGTGGAAATCATCTCTGGCGACGTACGTCAGAAAAAACGCGAGCGCCTGCTCGAAGAGTTTAAATCTGGCGAGCTAAAACTACTGATCGCAACCGACGTGGCCGCTCGCGGCCTACACATAGCCGGCGTAACTCACGTGGTTAACTTTGACTTACCAGACGACGCCGAAGATTACGTTCACCGTATTGGTCGCACCGCCCGCGCTGGCGAGTCCGGCGATGCGATTAGTTTTGCGTGCGAGACTTATGCTTTCAACCTCGGCCCGATCGAAAAATTCATCGATGCGAAAATCCCCCTCGATGACATCACTAGCGAGATGCTTCCAGACCTGAAGCCACCCGTGCGCCTTCCTGAAGGAAGCGGGCCTCGTGGTCGCGGAGGAAGCCGCAACGGCGGAAATGCCGGTGGTCGCAGTGGCGGTGGCCGAGGCCCACGCCGCTAATACCCCTTACATTAGAAGACAGCGAGAAAAACCCATGCACCTATTTAACAGCCTAGCGCTAGCCACCACAATCGCCCTAACCGCGACTATAAGCGCCTGTGGCGGCAGCGACGAAGCCTCTGCGAAACCTACTAGCTCAGCAATGGTTAAGCCGTCAGACCCAGCTTTAGCCAGCTTGTACAACAGCAGCTGCATTAGCTGTCACGCAAAAGGTTACGGTAGCGCCCCTCGCAGTGGAGACGCAGCCGCATGGGCCCCGCGCATGGAAAAGGGAATGGATACTTTGCTTGATAACGCTATCAATGGCTTCAAGGGCATGCCTCCACTCGGCGCCTGCACTGATTGCACAGAAGAAGATTTTGTTGCGCTGATTGAGTTTATGGCCAGCGCGCCCCAATAGCGCGGACTCTGCAGCACAGATTAATTAGTCGGATAGTTAGCTCTGCGCAGCGAAAGCTTCTGGATCTGCACTAATCATTTGGTTAGAAAACAAGGACTTTCTTTTCTGAACGCCCAACATTCTCCGCGCTCTTGGATCGAAGCACGCTGCATAAATAATACCTTCTGCTCGCCGAGCTACTTTAGCTGCGACTTAAATTTCGACGGCACAGCGGTCTCTAGCTGGCACTTTCCCTCACCGCTATAGTTTTTCACTAGCCGCCTGATATTCCAAGCGCTGCGTTTAATCGGCCCTTGATAGGCTCGGCCCTCTCCCTGCTTCGGCATTAAATTCAGCAAGTTGCTTTGAATTAAATGCAGTTAGCCCTTGCACCTGTACAAAACTTATTCAATAGTTACGCGACTATAAGTTCAGGTACTGGCATGAGACAACAATATAAGACGCTGATTTTCACAGCGCTAGCGGCAGCTATTTCGTTCGGGCACGCTAACGCAGCAGATGACGACTTAGGTTTTCTATTCGAAGATGATTCGGACTCACAAGTAGAAGTCGAGCCAGCAGAGTCGCCCGCTGCAGAGGACGAAGGCCAGCAAGCAAACGACGCGACTCAACCCGACGACTCCGACACGGCAGCGAGCGAAACCGAAGAGGCTGACGCCCCAGTTGCTAGTGGCGAGAAGCGACTGATTCTCGAAGAGATTGTTGTTACCGCTCAAAAGCGCGCTCAAGTATTGGCTGACGTCCCCGTTTCTTTAACCGCCATAAGCGGCGAGAAGCTGACCGATGCCGGGATTGAAAACCTGTCCGACATGTCGGAATACACTCCCAATTTCAAACTGGTTGATAGCGGCCTTATTCCAAACATATATATGCGTGGAGTGGGTTCTGGCTCTAACCAAGGTTTCGAGCTCTCGGTTGGTATGTTCTCAGATGGAATCCACCTTGGAAGGCCTCACCAGACGCGTGCAGCATTTATGGATGTTCAACGAGTTGAAGTACTCCGCGGCCCTCAATCCATTCTTTTTGGTAAGAACGCTATCGCCGGCGCGCTGAATATCATCTCAGCCACTCCGGGTGACGAATTTGAATCAATACTCAGCGGCTCGCTCGGCCTACCGCATCAAGATGCTGAAATAAGCGCTGTCATATCAGGTCCGATAAATGACCAGTTTGGCGCTCGCTTGGCGGTTCGCCAGCGTGGTGAAAACGGCTATATATACAATCGCGCCCAAGGCCGAGACGAGCCGTCAACAGATGAGCTTGCTACGCGTGGCACCTTTACTTGGGCACCATCAGACGCTTTCGATTCGTCGCTAAAACTGGAACACACCCGCCGTGTGCAGAACGGCAGAACATTCCAACCAACCGATCCCGGCGCGTTGACGGGCTGCTCTGGCGAAGAAACAAACTTCGATTTATCTCGCAACACCAATGAGGCCGAACGAGCTGTTATCGAAGCCTACAACGCCACGCTCAATGTCAGCATTCCAGTAGGCGAGTCGACACTAACCGTGGTGACAGGTGCGTCGGGCTTTGATTCAAGCGACCTCTACGACGCGGATGCCAGCGAATTCGATACGATCTATCTACTCGGTGACGAATTCTATGACCAAGTTTCTACAGAGATTCGCTTTGCGTCGCCGATTGGAAATTTTGTCGATTACATATTTGGCGTTTTCTACCAGCAAGGCGACTTATTGTTCAACGAGTTTGGACCATTAATTGCCCGCGCCGGAGCCTTGGGCGACCAGGGTACTTGCATCTTAAATGAAGCCGTTATTGCAGAAGCCGACCTTTATAGGAACTTTACTATCGAGTCCAAAGCGTGGTCTGCGTTTGCCCAAGCGACCTTTAACTTCACCGACTCTTTCCGCAGCACCGTGGGTATGCGTTACGTAAAAGAAACTAAAGACGGCTTCCGTCAATTAGACGTATACGAGCCAGGTACTAGAGACGATATCAATCCAGTCACCGCCGCCGCGTTGGACCAACTTTTAATCAGCCAGCACACGCTTTCCGGAAATCGTGACGTTGGAATTTTACTGCCATCGGTAAACTTCCAATGGGATGTGACAAACGATGTAATGAGCTATTTGACAGCGACACGCGGCGCCAAGTCTGGCAGCTTTGATGCGAGAAACAATAACGACAATACCGGGCCCAGTGGTGGCGGTGAGAACTTTGAATTCGAAGATGAAGTGGCCGATGCCTTTGAGTTAGGTGCAAAAATGACCCTTGCTGACGGCAGAGCCGACCTCAACATTGCTGCCTATCTAGTTAACTACAGCGAGCTTCAAGTGAGCGTGTTTGACGGCGTTGCGGGTTTCACCGTAACCAACGCAGGTGAAGCAAAAATCCAAGGGATCGAGATAGATGGACGCTTCCTAGCGAGCGAGCACTTACTCTTCACTGGCGCACTTGCCTTCCTAGACTTCGAATGGACAGACTATGTAGATGGCCCCTGCCATATCAACTCTCCAAACCCGTCAGCTGACGGCACTTGTGATTTAACCGGCAGGGAAAACCAACAAACCCCGCCATGGACCGCCAGCCTTTCTGGCCTATGGACTAACAAGCTTACTCAGGCACTTAATATCGACCTAACCCTTGATGCGAATTATCGCGACACCCACTTCACGTCCGGCGACCTTGATCCACGCGGGCAGCAGCAATCGCACGTCAAATATAATACTCGCGTGTCGATTGGGCCAGAAGACGACAACTGGGCCATAGCGGTAGTTGGCAAGAATTTAACCGATGAACGCACTATTGGTATTGGCGCACCTATTCCGCTAGACAAAGGCGGCTTTATGGCCACCACCGAGAGAAATAGAACCTTCTCGCTAGAAGGGCGAGTTAGGTTCTAGCTTTCTCGGCTTAATAGGCGTTAGTAGATGTATGAGAAGGCGAGCCCGATTGAATCGAGTTGGTCGCCTAGATCGAGAAATTCCAGTTCAACCTGGCCGAAACCTTCTGGGTTGAACCGGTATCCTGCAGTAAAGCCGCGCGCGGTTCCGCTGGCAGCATCTTCCACTTCTTCGATATTACTAGTTACTTTGCTGAAGCCATATTTGGCTCCGGCGTAAAACTTGCCGGGAGTGCGGAATATTGCGAACAATCCAGTCGTGTTTATTCGGAGGTCTTCTGAGGAAGCCGTGTTATTTCCGCCGCCGCCACCGCCGCCGCCGCCAATCAAACCACCACCACCACCACCACCAACAGAACCGCTGTTTTCTCCAGGCTGCAGCGTAAAGCCAAGGTTGGCCTCAATCGCAAACCAGCTTACATTGGGTACACGCAAACCCAGCAAGGTAAAGTTTAGGTTAGTGGCGTCGTCCAAGTTGTCAAAGCCCGTGCTAACACGGCTAAAAGACGCGCCGCTATAAACAATGCTGTCCTCTTGCTTACGCTCGGCTTTACTATCGGCAGCGACTGCCGATGTGGCTAACAGGACGGCTGATCCGGTTAAAACTGCAAATTTTATGTATTTCACGTGGTACTCCATAGAGCTAAACAATAGGGGTGAACAGTTGATGTACATTAACGGTACGGCTAGGGAAGCAAATTAGATGTAGCTTAACTTTAAGCTAGCGCTTTCTCGCCGGAATCCACACTTTGGAAAATTAGTGTATTGATCGTCATCGGACCCACGCCACCCGGGACTGGCGTGTAAGCAGCAACCCGATCAACTAACGGCGCCAACTCAATATCGCCTACCCCACCGGGGTGGTATCCAGCATCAACCACAACAGCGCGGTCTTTAATCCAAGCCGCTTGGATGAATTCTGGCTTACCGACTGCCCCAATCACAATGTCGGCTTGCTTAATGTGCTCAGCCAAATTTTGGGTGCGTGAATGACATATCGTTACGGTCGCGTTTTCTTCTAGAAGCATCGCCGCCATCGGCTTGCCCAAAATCGGACTACGACCGACAACAACCGCGTGCTTGCCTTCTAACTCAATCTTGTAATGGGCTAGCAAACGCATAATCCCCTTGGGAGTAGCGCAGCCATAAGCTTCTTCGCCCATTGCCATGCGGCCAAAACCCAGACAAGTAACGCCGTCGACATCTTTCGCCAAAGCAATTGAGTCAAAACAAGCGCGCTCATCAATTTGGGCTGGCACCGGATGCTGCAGAAGAATGCCGTGAACGTCGGGATTGTTATTTAGTTCGTCAATTTTTGCGAGCAGTTCCGCAGTCGTAGTCTGATCCGACATTTCGACGGCCATCGAACCCATGCCAATTCGACGACAGGCGTTGCCCTTCATGTTGACATAGGTGGCTGATGCAGGATCAGCGCCGACCAAAATAGTAGCCAAAATGGGCGCTTTCCCACCCGACTTTTCTTTGAGCTGGGCAACTCGCTCACCCAATTGCTGTTCCCAGCTGGAGGCAAGGGCTTTTCCGTCAAGAACAAGAGCTGACATGATGACTAAATCCGTTTTCTAGAATGGGGGAAGAGAGAGGTGCAGCCTAATGTAGACTGCGCCGAAAGTACTTGGCTGGAACGGTAAATTGGTCGGCGGGAATACTGTCATGGGACACCGACACTAGCGTTTGCTGTGGCCCGCCACCGGGCGAATAAATTTCAATTGGAACGCCACCAAACTGCTCCAAAGACGGCTGCTTTGGTCCAATCGGCATTCTTGAAAACATGTCAAAAAAGCCGGTCATGGTCGCTAGCTCGGCAGTGCTAATGCCCAGCTTGCTGGAATCCACAACGCAAACACTTTGCTTGTGCTCACCGTTTACAAAAACCTCTCTCGGCTTGCAATCCAAGCCAGCAATGGTTTTCTTGCCTTTTCCATCTTTCAACTCTGGGCTATAGCTGTCGGCACTAAGCACCTGTCCCATCATTTGCTCCATTTGCTTGCGTTGGGATGCCGGCATGGTTTTCAGCATCGCTTGAAGCTGGGTACGCTGCTCCGCCAACACGGCTGCTAGCTTAGCAACGGTGGCTTGATCTACGACGCTGTATTCTTTTTTGCCGTCGTCAACAATCGACACCGTGTCTTGCTCGGCGTCATATAACGCCCACTGGGTAGCCGACATCTGCATCCGAACGTGGCGGTCAGTCAACTTGGTAGGCACAGGCACACTGCCTGGCGCGATAAAATTGAGGGTGGTGTCTGCTTGCACGGCGCTAGCAAGCAACAAGCAACAAGATACAAATAAGGGTTTAATCATTTTTTTGATCCAAAGGTTTCGCCAAACAATACTGACTAATCGACTGCGTTTACAGCGCCGAGTTCAGGAATAAGTTTGACGATATATTTTTCGTAGCTTCGCTTGTTTAGCTTGGTCCTTAAGCAAGGAGAAAAGCGGCGAGGGTTTGGCCGATGGCTGCTTGCCTTTGCCCATGCGAATAAACTGCTGTTTCACAATCGCCATTTGCGCCATTGCCGCAATATTTTTATTCTTCCACCTGATCTCAGGCAGAGTTACCGCCGCCGTGTCATCGCTGCGCCATTGATTCGGCAGGTCTGGCTGATAAGACAAGGCCGTACCTATTCCAACCACCGAAACACCCGCTTTAAGCACTTGTTCCACAACTGGCTTGCGGCGAATTCCGCCAGTGGTCATTAAAGGAACCGAGCAGGTTTTAGCGATGGCTTCGGCGAACTCTAGGAAATAGGCTTCACGCGCCAGTGTTCGACCATCAGCCGTGCGCCCTTGCATCGCCGGGCTTTCGTAGCTGCCGCCTGAAAGCTCAATCAAATCTACACCTAGCTCGGCGAGTTCAAGAACCACTACCTCAGCGTCTGCAGGCTCAAAACCACCGCGTTGAAAATCAGCTGAATTGATTTTTACCGATAGCGCCGCCAGTGACGGCAAGGCTTCGCGAACCGCCTTAACCACTTCGTACAATAGTCGCGCTCTATTCTCTAGGCTGCCGCCCCATTGGTCGTCGCGTTTATTGCTAATTGGCGATAGGAATTGCGCCAACAAATACCCGTGTGCGGCATGAATCTGAACGCCGTCAAAACCTGCTTCTACTGCTCGCGTTGATGTGATTACAAAGCGCTGAATTACGTCTTGAATTTCGTTTTCAGTCATCGCTCTAGGCTGAGCCATCATTGACGACTGCTTGCCTAAGTCGACTTGAACAGCCGACGGCGCCAAGGCTTTACCGTTCATAGCCGACCATACTTGGCGACCGGGATGGTTAATCTGCATCCACATTGCTGCGCCGTGAGCTTTGCCGGCTTTCGCCCACGCTTTAAATGGCTCCAGCGGGGTTTCTGCTTCTAGCGCTACGCCACCTGGCCCAGTCATGGCCATGTGGTCGATCATCACATTACCGGTGAG
>JBLHFB010000016.1:0-15368 GCA_047614865.1 Gammaproteobacteria bacterium
GTGCGGCGTTGTCACGACTCAGAAACCCTGAAAATAAATGCGCCATCGTAAACAAGGCACATGCCGACGACGAATTTGGCATGCTCACGCTTGCCGATGTCGGACGAGAGGTGCTCGCCAAAGACCGCTCGCCTGACCGCGTGAATGTCTACGAAGTGATGAAAAAGCCCGTAATTTCAGTTCACCCAGACATGGATGTACGTTATTGTGCTCGACTGTTTGAACAGTACCGCTTGCCGCGTGCGGCAGTGGTTGAAAACGGTCTAGTGATTGGCGTTATTGCTTTCACCCATTTAGTAATGCGCGGCATGATTCGTGATGGCGCACTGTAATAAGAAGAGTCCTATGAAAACTAAAAGTCTATTTGTACTGCTTATGGCAGGCGGCCTGGTTGCCTGCTCGGGCGATAAACCCGCATCTGAATCTACAGCGATCAACACTGCACCGCAGGCTGCAGAAGCCTCGGCGGCGGAATCAAAAGTTGGCCCTACAACTATTGCTGCGTCTGAACTGCCGACGTTTAAAGCCTTACCGCTTGAGCTATATGTAGTCGACAATTCGATAGGCAATGGCCAGCAGGCTACTGCGTCCGATGCGCTACAAATGCATTACACGGGTTGGTTGTTTGACGTTAACGCGGCTGATTATAAAGGCAAGAAATTCGACAGCTCCATGGATCGTGGCAAGCCATTCCCTTTTCAACTAGGCGTTGGCCGAGTGATTAGAGGCTGGGATGTCGGTGTCGAAGGAATGCGCACTGGCGGCAAGCGTACGTTGTATATTCCGTCGCATATGGGCTATGGCAGTCGCGGAGCGGGTGCCGATATCCCGGGCAATGCTGGGCTGATTTTTGACGTGGAATTGCTGGACGTTAATCCTGCGCGATGAGCGATATCCTTAACAAATTCCTGTTTGACGATTTTGCCGTTCGCGGCTCAATGATTCAGCTGGATGACGTGTGGCAGCGCGCGCTTGAGCACAACGAATATGATTCCTCACTTGAGAGCATGGTTGGCCAGCTAATGGCTGCCACCGGACTTCTCTCGGCGTCGATCAAGTTTCGCGGTCAGATCACCTTTCAAATTCAGTCCCAAGCTAAGGCGAACGCGCCTTTGCGAGTGATTGTTGCTCAAGGAACCAATCAAATGGCGCTGCGCGGTGTTGCTCGGCCTAACGACGAATACACTGGGCTAACCCCTGAGTCGCAAAACATCAAAGATTGGGTCGGCAACGGCCAAGCAGTTATTACTATTCGCAACCAAGAACAAGCAAAGCCTTACCAAGGCGTGGTTCCATTGGAAGGCGACTCGCTTGCCACCGTATTGGAAGGCTATTTTGAACGCTCAGAACAGCTTCCAACCCGACTGTGGTTGGTGGCAGACGGCAAACGAGCGGCCGGGTTTATGCTGCAACGTATGCCGGGACAAGCGGATAACGATTCGGACGGCTGGAATAGGGTCGTGAAATTAGCTGAAACGATCAAAGATGAAGAGTTATTGAGCCTCTCGGCACCTGATCTCTTGCATCGTTTATATCACGAAGAAGATGTGCGCCTATTTGATCCTCGCTCGGTAAGCTTCAACTGCAACGGTTGTGAGCAACGTTTTGTAGAAGCGTTAACCAATATGGGTAAGGACGAACTGAACTCGGTGGTTGCCGAAATGGGTAGCGTTGATGTGACCTGTGATTTTTGCAGCAAAGTTTTTAGCTACGATGCGGTCGATGTGGAGCAAATGTTTGCGGAAGCCGTGCCAGTAAGCGCCGGTGACACTCAGCACTAGATCTAGCAGATCAATAGTCATTGCGGCAGCAAATAAAAAAGGCGAGTCATGTGGCTCGCCTTTTTTATTTGCTGAAGTGAAGCTTAACTATTTTTCAGCCGAATCCTTCTCAGTCGTTGCTTCGTGTTCCGACTTCTCGTCACCACGTTTCTTGTGGATCGGGTTTAGGTCTTCAGCAAAAGTCGTTAGGTCGGTAATAATGTCCTGACGAATCTTACGGATGTTGGTCTTATTAGCCTCCGCAAGTTCTTTAATGTGCTGAAGCGGGTTTACGCCCAATAGGGTTTTAACGCGGTCTTTAATTTGCCTTTGTTGGTCCACGAATACTTCTAATGAGTCATCGATGTAGCGTGCCAACGAAGTCTGCAAGTTGTCGCCATAGAAACGAATAATATTCGACAGGTATTCAGTGCTAAAGATTGGGTCGCCGCCTTCTTCTTGCTCGGCAATTACCTGTAGCAGTATCGAACGGGTAATGTCCTTCTCGGACTTCTTGTCTTGCACACGAAATTCAATCCCGTTTAATACCAATTGGCGAATTTCTTCCAAGGTAATGTAGCGACTGATCTCAGTGTCATAGAGCCGACGATTGGGGTATTTCTTAATCAAGCGCAATTGCTTCTCAGCCGGCTTAGTGGTGGTTTCTTTTGATCTAAATGCCATGGTTCTATCGTTCTACCGTCATTGCGACGCCTAGGCCGCCGCCGATGCATAAGGTAACGAGCCCTCTAGACTTGTCTTCACGCTCTAAGCTGTTCAACAGGGTAACGAGTACCCGAGCGCCAGAGGCACCAATCGGATGGCCAAGCGCAATTGCTCCGCCGGTGATGTTTACTTTGTCTGAACTCCACTGCATATCGCTGCCCACAGCAAGCGACTGCACTGCGAAGGCTTCGTTTGCCTCAATTAAATCGAGGTCGGCAACCTGCCAGCCAGCCTTTTCAAGACATTTGGTTGACGATGGCACGGGACCAATACCCATAATCGCAGGGTCAACTCCAGCGTTTGCATAGCCAGTAATTGTGGCAAGCGGCTTTAAGCCCAGTTCATTGGCCTTTGACTCCGACACTACGATCACAGCAGCAGCCCCGTCGTTTAAGCCAGAAGCGTTGCCAGCGGTTACCGAACCTTCTTTCTTAAAGGCAGGGCGAAGCTTCGCAAGAGCGGCTTCATCGCTAGCAGCTCGGATGTATTCATCTTGATCAAAAACAACCGGATCACCACGGCGCTGGGGAACTTCAACTGGGACGATTTCGGCTGCGAAGTGGCCGGCGGCTTGTGCGGCGGCGGCGCGTCGCTGCGATTCTGCTGCGAAAGCGTCTTGCGTTTCGCGGTCTAGTTGGTATTTGTCCGCAATGTTCTCGGCAGTTATGCCCATGTGGTAATCATTGAACGCACAGGTAAGGCCGTCTTTAATCATCGTATCGACCATCTTCCAGTCACCCATACGTTGGCCATTGCGAGAGTTCGGGAGAACGTGAGGTGATGCGCTCATATTCTCCTGTCCGCCGGCAATTATGATCTCTGCATCGCCGCAGCGAATCGCCTGAGCGGCTAAATGAACCGCCTTTAGCCCGCTGCCACAAACCTTATTAATGGTTAATGCAGGCACGCTATGCGGTAGCCCGGCCTGGATGCTGGCCTGACGCGCTGGATTTTGACCGGACCCGCCAGTTAACACTTGGCCCATAATTACTTCATCTACCGAAGCGGGATCAATTCCGCAGCGTTCGATAAGCGCTTTAATAACGGTAGCACCGAGTTGGGGCGCAGGGACTGAGGCGAGAGAGCCTCCGAATGAGCCAATAGCGGTGCGGCAGGCGGCGACAATTACAGCGTTTTGCATTAGTAAATCTTTCTTGCTGGATTAGGGAGTTAGGCGTGTTTCTGCAAATTTATGATGCTTTGCACCATTTTCGACAGTTTACCCAACTATTGAGCTAGCGCCAACGTGAGCGGAGCTACGCGCTGGCGTTCCAGAGCAAGCGCTTGAATTTCCCAGTGTTCGATTGCCCAACTCCAGACCTCGGCAACTGACGATTTTTCCAAATAGGGCGGTGGATTTTGGCGCAAAAATCGCAGGCACTCGACCAGTAATAGACTGGCTGAACTTGAGGCGGCAAGCGAGTGAATACTTGGCGCATGTGTTTGTTTACTAAGCTTTTCTCCGTTGGAATTGGTTGCTATTGGAAAGTGAAGGTAACTTATTTTTGGCAGGCCTAGTGCGTCCTGAAGGGCGATCTGCCGCGAGGTGGTTGATAGTAAATCTGCACCTCGCACTACGTCGGTTATCCCTTGATCTGCATCATCGACTACCACGGCAAGTAGATAAGCGAAATGTTGATCGGCTCTACGAATAACAAAATCACCGTAATCTTGCGCTAGATGGTCGAAAATTGGCCCTTGGAGCAGGTCTTCAAACTCAATGTCTAGTCCTTCTGTATTGACTCGAATGCTAGAACCTAGCGCATTCGCCACGCTGTTTCCTCGGCAGGTTCCTGGATAAACCCAGCCTTCCTTGCCGCTAATTGCTGCGCTCGCAATCTGGCTGCGAGAGCAGCTGCAATAGAAGGCTTTCTTTTTCGATAGCGCTATGTCGATCGCATCGACATAGCGCTGACTGTTCTGGCTTTGGTAGCGTACTTCGCCATCCCATTCGAAACCCAGTGCGGCTAGACAAGACATTTGAGCGGGAATAATTCCCTTAATTTCACGCGGCGGGTCGATATCCTCTATTCGCAATAGCCACTCGCCATGGTGAGTTTTGGCCTCAAGATAACTAACCACGGCCGCAACCAGCGAGCCAAAATGCAATGGGCCGGTAGGTGATGGAGCGAAACGACCGCGGTAAGCTGCTGATCTCACGTCAAAAGGTTGCTCTATTAATGGCTGAACTTAGATTGAGCTGCTATTGTTTCACTAAATCCTTTCCAATTGGGAATCCCATGGCGTAATGACTTTAAAAGCGCTCATTTTTGATGTTGACGGCACCTTAGCCGAAACTGAGCACAACGGTCACCGCTGTGCTTTTAATGCTGCGTTCGCGGATGCCGGTCTCGAGTGGTACTGGGGCACCGAACTCTATGGCGAGCTTCTTGCTGTAGGGGGAGGGCGCGAGCGGATTGAAGCCTATATGGCGCATTACAAATCACGAAGCCCGCGCTCTGAAAGCGCCTTGGTCGACAAGCTGCATGCCAGTAAAGCGCGGCACTACGTTGAGCTGATGGAGCGTGGAGACATTCCGCTGCGAAGCGGGGTTTATCGTCTAATAGCTATTGAGGCCCGAGCGGCCGGTCTTAAGCTGGCGGTGGCTACCAATAGCAGCAGCATCAGTCTCACTAGTCTAACCCTCAGATACTTCGGCGCTACTCCAGAAGAAGTTTTCGACGTAGTGGTGTGTGGCGATATTCTTAAGAACAAGAAGCCGGCCCCGGATGCTTATCGAATTTCTCTTGAGCGCCTTGGGCTCAGCGCAGCAGAATGCCTAGCGTTTGAAGATTCTTATGTAGGACTCCATGCGGCTAGCCAAATGCAGGTTCCTACTGTCGTCACGGTCTCTAGATATACATCTGCAGAAGATTTTAGCGCGGCAGCGCTTGTGGTCAGCGAATTGGGAGACGAGTCTTATTGCCTAACACCAAAAAACGACCCTTATGATGTTATAGGCAACGGCTGCTTTGTCTCCATTCCTATGCTGCAGGCTTTGCACCTACAGACCAGCCAAGCTCATTCTGATAAAAGGTAGGCAAGAAAAAGCGCCTAAACAGGCCCTTATTCAAAATTGGTCGTGTGGCTATGGCGCTATTGGTGAAACAGCGCATGTTCTTGCAATACTCAGCGTGCATTGAGTATTAACTTCCATAATTTTTATTAGTCGGCAAGTCGCCGGTTGGCGGTTTAGGCCAGCCGACTTAAAGCAGGAGTGTGTACTTTCCCTGTCCTCTGCGCATCCTTGCTGTCGGCCTGTTCTTGCGGGTGGCTCATTACTCATGTGAATCTTGGATCATGCTGTAAGGAATTGATCCAGAAAAAGTACGACAGACAACCTAGTGGCATAAGTATTCCGGCGAACGGTAGAGTTTCGCCTCATATGGCCGACTTTAGGTTTCTAGGATTAGCCTTAAGGGAATCGGCGAGGGCTAATGTGGTTCTTTTGGCTGGCCTGTATGAGCGGAATTATCTAGCTGTCGAAAAAAGGCCTCGGGGCTACTAGGGCGGCCCAGGAAGCTTTCAATCAGATCAATTGCCTCGCTTTGTCCACCATTCGCCAATATGGTTTGACGGTAACGCCGGCCGGTATTGTCGTCGAGTAGGTTTTCGCCAAATGCCGACAGTAGATCAAGCGCGATTACTTCAGACCACATATAGCCGTAGTAGCCCGCGGCGTAGCCACCCATGATGTGAGGGAACGCACTTGGGAATTTGCTCCCGTCAACATGGCCCATCGGCGTTAGCGACTCCATTTTTTTCCATAACGACATGGCAGGCTGAGGGTCTTCTCCAGCTAACGCCATGTCGAAGCGTGCATAAAGCGTTTGCCGAGCGTAAAACCCAGCAAGCGAGAAATCTCGCGCTTGGTTCAGTCTCGTTACTAAAGCCTTTGATATAACTGGGCAGTTGGGCGCGCAAAGTTCTGACAGTGGCGCTAGCGTCTTGAAATTCCGCGCCCAAGCCTCCAGCATTTGCGAAGGAGCCTCTACAAAGTCCCGAGTAACATTGGTGCCAGACTGCGAAGCAAAGTGGGTTTTTGAGAGCACGCCGTGAAAGACGTGGCCTAGCTCGTGTAGAAGGGTTTCTAAGGAGTTTTGAGTTAGCCCGGCGCGATCGAAATTCGTCACTAGAACGCTTATCGGCGTTCGATTGTGCAGGGTGCTTCCGGAGCGGGTATCAAAGGCGGCAGCGTGATTATATTTCCCAGCCCGAGGATAGATGTCGAGATAGATTCCGCCTAAGAAATCGCCACTGTTTGTGTCAAATACATCGTAGTAACTCACGTCATCATCCCAAACTGGCACGTTGGCGGCTTGAATAGTTACGCCAAGCACTTGGGAAAAGGTGCCGAGCGCCCATTGAATTGCACTGTCGGTTGGGAAATAGTCGCGCAACGATTCTTGATCTACGTTGAAATTCTCTTTGCGATACTGCTCTGCGTAATACGCTTGGTCCCAGCGATACAAACGGGTGCTTTCCAGTGCTGTGTTTTCCCGCTGAGATTTAAATCGGCGAAGCGTTTCAACGGTTTCTCTCTCTGTCGCATTAACGCGCTCTGAGATTTCTTCTAAAAAGGTCGTTACTGCTGCCGGTTTTCTTGCCATGCGGCTGCGCAAGGAAAATTCGGCATAGGACGAGTAGCCTTGGATTTTTGCATATTCATGGCGCAGCGCCATTACCTCGTCCATCAGCTTTATGTTCCGATACCCGCCGCGACTGGTGAACCCCAAATACACTCGCTGCCGCGCTTCACTATTCTGTGCATTACGAATGAATGGAAAATACTCGGCGTAGGACAGGCCTAGTAGATATCTCCCTTTTTCGTCCTGATCGGCCTGCTCCAACCATTCGTTACTCATTCCCGAAACGTCGGCTTCCGACAAGTCAATAAGCTCCACTTGCTCGCGAACTCGACGCTTGTATTCTTGGGCTTTACTTTGAATTTGGCGAGATATTTCAGCCGAACGCTGTTTTTTTTCAGCGGACAGATTAACCCCACTGTCGATAAAGACATTCAGCAGATCAGCTCTTAGCTTGGTTTCGGCCATGCTACGGGTTTCAACTGCTGTGATCAGTTCAAAGAGTTTGTGGTTCTGAAAAATCTGAGTTTCGAACTCACCGCTTTCCAGCATGCATAGTTCGCCGGCGGAGCGGACCCGGGCGTCCGGATGGACATGGGCTTGTAGCCCCGTTGGCCCCAATACATTCTCGTATGCCACGCCCATTGCGTCCCAAGTATTGAGCACCGATTCAACGGTAGCTTCTTCAATTGGCAGGGCCTGAAGGTCGATCAGTTGCTCTTGAGCTTCATCCAATGCAGCCTTACAGGCAAGCCTAAGTGTCTGTGCGTCGTATATCGGCAATAGCGGCCGAGAATCAGGAGCGATTAATACGTTGGTTCTGACTCCGCTAAGTGGCTTTGCGTTGTCTACTTGATCTGACGGCCCTGCCGCGAAGTGGCTACAGGCGTTTAATGCGAGGGCCGAAGCACCAAGTAAGCTAGCACTGAGGCCACGCTTCACTGAAGGGCTTGGGCTGGCTGCCCGCTTGTTTGTTCGCTGGAATTGTTGCGGCTGGCTACTACGAAATGTGTGCCGCCAACCACTGCGGCCGGCATTACGAATAGATTTAGAATCGGGATGCTGGTCGCAAGCGTCACTGCGCCGCCAAACCCTAATGCTCCCGCACGGCGAGCAGTCGAAAAATCACGAACTTGCGGAAACATCAGCCCATGATTACCTAGCGTGTAGTCGAGGTATTCATTTGCCAGTAGCCAAGCACTAAACAAGAACCACAACACCGGCACGGCAGCGTTTACTGCTGGAATAAACATCAGAATCAAGCTGACGATCGCCATCGGAATCATCCGGCTAAGAATGTAAAGCAACTTTCGTAGCTCAGAACCAATTGCACGACGGATTTGCACCGCTACCGGTTCCTCGAACGCCGGCTTTTGGCCGGTTAATAGGTACTCGGCTTTTTCTGCCAAGAAGCTATTGAACGGTGCGGCAACCAAGTTGGCGATTAGCGTAAAGCTGTAGTACACCACTACTAGGATCACCACTCCAAACAGACCCCAAATCAGGCTTTCAAGCCATGCAAGCCAACTAGGCATTTCAGGAAGCCATTTGTCCATCAGGCCGCCAAACGCGTCGGCAAGCCACCAAGTGCCGCTGGCAAATAGTGTCAGATTGATCAGTAGCGGAATCGCAACGTAGGGAAACAGCGCTGGATTCCAGATCCCCTTCAAACCGCGCAGGAAAAAGCCTGCGCCTGCCAGCGGTGAAATCGGGTTGGTTAACGGTTGCTGCTTGGCCACGGCGGTTTGGAGCTGCCTAAATTAAGGAAGTTCAACCTTAACTGGGGGAATCCACCCTTCTTTGCGGTGTTCAACCACAACATTGGTGAAGATCCCGCCGCGGACGTTGAATTCGCCCGTGAGGCGCATAAAACGAGGATTGGTGGCGCGAACTAAGTCATCCAGAATTTCGTTGGTGACTTTTTCGTGAAATGCACCTTCTTCACGGAAGGCCCACATATAGAGCTTCAATGCTTTCAGTTCCACACAATCTTGGTCAGGAACATACGACAACTTAAAGGTAGCGAAGTCCGGCTGGCCTGTCTTGGGACAGAGGCAAGTGAACTCCGGTATTTCCATGTGGATAGTGTAATCGCGCTCTGGGTTAGCGTTAGTGAAGGTTTCGAGTTCTTTAGTAGGGTGCGTAGTCATTAGATAAATATAAAAGATGCGTTGGTTGAATTGGCCGATCACTTTACACTAGTCGGCTTATTCACTGAATAGCCCGCCCTGTTGCAGTATGCGTCTTAGCAAAATCAAGATAGCCGGATTTAAGTCGTTTGTAGACCCGACGACCATACATCTGCAAAGCAATTTAACTGCAATTGTGGGCCCGAACGGCTGCGGCAAATCCAACACCATCGACGCTGTTCGCTGGGTGATGGGCGAAAGCAGCGCCAAGCATTTGCGCGGCGAGTCGATGGCAGACGTTATTTTTAACGGTTCTAGCTCTAGGAAGCCTGTTGGCAAAGCCTCGGTTGAGTTGGTATTCGACAATAGCGGTCAGCTGGCTAGCAAGCTCGGTGGTCAGTGGGCGGCGTATAACGAAATCGCGGTAAAACGAGAAGTCACCCGCGACGGTAAAGGCCAATATTTTTTGAACGGCACTAAGTGTCGTCGCCGCGATATAACGGATATTTTCCTCGGTACTGGCCTTGGGCCGCGCAGCTACGCGATTATTGAACAGGGCACCATTTCTCGAATAATTGAAGCCAAGCCAGAAGAGCTGAGAGTGTTTCTGGAAGAAGCGGCGGGTATTTCAAAATACAAAGAACGCCGCCGAGAAACCGAAAACCGAATACGCCACACGCGCGACAACTTAGATCGCCTCAGCGACATACGCGGCGAGCTAGACAAACAGCTCGACAGACTGCGTCGCCAGGCTGCCACCGCGGAGCGTTATAAGTTGCTTAAGGCAGATGAGCGCCGCGCTAAAGCAACCCTAATGGGCCTGCGGCTTCAAGAGTTAATCGACCAAGTGGCGAATGGAGAGTCCGCTCTTAGGGGCAGGGGCAACCAAGTAGAAGCCGCGATGGCTGCAATGCGCCAACTCGAAGCGAGCTTAGAGAAAGACCGGCAGCAGCAGTATCATGCCAACGAAGCACTCAATAAAGCTCAAGCTAATTTTTACCAAGTCACCTCTGACATTGCCCGCCTCGAGGGCGAAATTAAGCATCATCAAGAACTGAACCAACGTCTACAAGCGGAACTGGACCAGCTTCAAGAGTCTTTGAAGCAGGCTATCGAGCATAGCGCTCGTGATGAAGCCAAGGCCACAGCCGCCAGCCGCCAGCTTGCAGAACTAGAGCCACGCTTAGTAGATGGCCTAACGGCAGAAAAGGCCAGTGCGAATTCGGTGATTGACGCCGATCAGGCCGTCTCGGCATGGCAATCGCGTTGGGATGCTCATATTCAGCAGTCGGCAAACCCAAGCCGTGACGCCGACGTTGCGCGCAATAACATTAGGCTGATCGAACGAGAACAGGCCGGCAGAACCCAGCGCCAGCAAAGAATTAGCACCGAGTTGGCGAGCATAAAGCTTGTAGATATCGAGCAGCGAATTACCCAGCTATCCACCGAGCTGGATAAAGCGACGCTTCAGTCGACCGATGTTGCCAGCAAGCTTAGCGACATTAATTCAGATATGGCTTCTACAAAAGAGCAAGACAAAGCCCTTACCCAGCAGTTGCATGAAGCGCGGAGTACCCAGCAGCAGTTGGTAGGCCGGATTTCGTCACTTGAAGCGCTCCAACAAGCCGCATTAAATCGTGAAACGGGCGCTAGTAAGCGTTGGTTGCGTGACAGTGATTTGGCAGACAACGCCAGGCTGGCTCAGCTTATCAATGTTGAAAAAGGCTGGGAAACTGCGGTTGAAAAAGTGCTTGGGCATTATTTGGACGCGCTAGCAGTCGACTCCTTAGCGGACGTAGTGAAGCTGGCTGTCGGCCAAGACAAGCTGAGTGTGTCGTTAGTCGAAATTGATAACAGCAAGATTAATGAAGTTAAAGACGGTTCCGCGCCGTGCTTGCTCGACAAAGTTTCCAGCACGGTGCCGCTCGCGTCGTTAATAGGCCATGTGTTGATCGCGGACGACATGGATCAGGCTGAAGAACTTAGAGCCGTCTTGGATCCGCATCAGTTCATTGTCACCAAAGCAGGCGACCTTCTTGGTAGTCATAGCTTCCTTCGCCGTGGTGAAGACGATCAACGTGCTGGGGTGCTCAGTCGAGAGCAAGAGCTGCGTGTCCTGCAGGTCGAGCAGCAAGAAAATAGCGACTTTGTCGAGCAATTCCAAGAGCAGCACAATCAACAACGCCAAGCGTTGCAAGAGCTGGAAGCGCAGCGCGAGCAACTGCAAAAGCAAGTCAACTTGCAGCAGCATCAGGTCAGCCAGTTCAGTGCCAAGCTAGAATCTGAACAAGCAGCCCACCAGCAGTCCTCTGCGCGTTCAGAGAGCTTAAGTGCAGAACTCGACAGCTTGGCCGAACAGTTAGTAACCGACCAAGCAACGCTGCTAAGCACAGCCGCCAATCTCAAGTCTGCCGAGCTTGCGATGAGCGAAGCAGAAACAACCTCCAAAGAACTCCGTGCCGAACGTGACCAGTTGCAACAGGCGTTACAGCAGGCTCGCCAGCAACGCGGTCGTACTAGAGAGCGGGTACAAGCTCTGCAGCTGCAAGTTGCTGGGCAACAGCGCGAACGCGACAATATGCAAAGCAATTTGTCACGCCAACAGCAGCAGCTAGAACAGTTGCGCGAACGAGAGCGCCAAACACAAGCCACATTGGCTAGAGAAGACGACCCGATCGGGGGACGCCGAGCGACTCTCAATCAACGAATGTGGGAGCGAGAAGAGGGTGAAAAAGGATTGGCTGCAGCCCGTGAGGTGCTGGAACAAATAGATCAACGCCTTCGTGCAACCGATTTAGAGCGAATGAAGGCCGAGCAAATACTCGATAGCGCGCGTGAAAAACACACTCAAGCCAAGCTGCTGCTCCAAGAATCATCAACACGCCAGCAAGCATTGCGTGAACAAATTCTTGAAACCGGGATTGCCCAGGGTGAATTGTTGAATGCCGTAGCGCAGGAGCCCAAAAACCTGCCGACAATAGACCAAGCAGAAGCGACATTTAAGCAGTGCCAGATGAAAATTGAACGCTTAGGGCCAATCAATTTGGCCGCGATCGACGAATTCAGCCAAGAGTCGGAGCGCAAAGATTATTTAGACGCGCAGGATGCCGACCTAACGCTGGCATTGGAAACGCTTGAGGCTGCAATTAGTAAGATCGACAAAGAAACACGGACTTTATTCCGCGAGACGTTCGACAAAGTGAACGCAGGCATTCAAGATATGTTCCCTCGGCTATTTGGCGGCGGCGAGGCGTCACTTGAAATGACAGGCGATGACTTGCTTTCAGCGGGAGTTAACGTAATGGCGAGGCCGCCTGGGAAGCGTAACAGCAGCATTCATTTGCTCTCAGGTGGCGAGAAAGCACTGACCGCTGTGGCTTTGGTATTCTCGATTTTTCAATTGAATCCAGCGCCTTTTTGCATGTTGGATGAAGTTGATGCGCCACTAGATGACGCCAACGTAAGCCGATTTAGTAAACTAGTTTCCGAAATGTCGGCAACCGTACAATTTATTTTTATTACGCATAACAAGGTCACCATGGAAACCGCCCAGCAATTGGCAGGCGTAACCATGCAAGAGCCAGGTGTGTCTCGATTAGTGTCTGTAGATGTAGATGAGGCCGTGCGCCTCGCTGGATAAGAAATGCCTATTGAATTGATATTTGCTGGATTGTTGCTTGTTGGAGTAGCCCTTCTCGTGGTGATTTTCCTGCGTGGACGCGCCGAGAAAAACAAGATGCCGCCGCTTCCAGAAATCGACCCCGATTATGATCCGGTCGCCGATCTTGTCAGTCCCGTTCGAGTGATTCCAGCTGATGAATTTGAAGTCGGCGTGGGAGCGGAAGGCTTTTCTGCAGCAGATGACGCAGAACCCGTTGTGGTTGCTCCACAAGCCGATTTGTTCGAGACCCAGGCTGAGATGTCGATTGGTGAGGCAATCCACGCCAATGCTGAAGAGCCTGAGCCGGTGGTTGTTGGCGCGGCCAAAAATCTAGGGGAATCGGCGCCGAAATCACCACCGAAAAAGGTCGTTATCTTTCATATAACTCGCCGTAGCGGCGAAATGATTGGTGGCACACATATTCGTCGTGCCGCCATTTCGGCTGGGCTTATCCTTGATTCGGAGGGCTTTTTTACGCGCCGAAATGACAACCGCCAGACACTATACCGGATGGCCAATATGGTTAAGCCAGGCACTTTTGATGCCGCTCATTTTGAAGACGTAAATACCCCCGGTGTTACCTTATTCATGGCGCTGCCAGACAGATTTGAAATGGTTCAAGCGTTTGACGATATGTTGAACACGGCAGGCAACCTGGCTGCCAGCCTAGATGCCGTAGTTCTCGACGAGAATAGAGTGTTGCTCAATGAGCAATCTGCACGCTTTGAACGCGATCAAGTTATTGCGATAGCCAAAGACACGCCTAGCTATTCATGAGCGATAAAACGGGCCGAGTTGCCGAGTTAAAGCGTCAGCTGCACCAATACAATCATGCGTATTACGTTTTAGACCAGCCGGTTGTTCCCGACTCGGAATACGATCGCTTGTTCCACGAGCTTCGTAAAATTGAAGAGCAGGACCCCGCACTAAAAAGCCAAGATTCGCCCACCCAACGGGTTGGTGCTGCGCCATCTGGGCAGTTTTCTAGCGTTAAACACGCGGTTAGAATGTTATCGCTCGGAAACGCCTTCACCCGTGGCGAACTCGACAGCTTCGATCGTCGTCTACAAGAGGGGCTGGAGCAAGAAGGTCGGCAAATTGAGTACGTCGCTGAGCCAAAGCTCGACGGGCTCGCTATTTCCTTAATGTATCTCGACGGTGTGCTGCAACGCGCCGCCACGCGTGGTGATGGCAGTAGCGGGGAAGACATCACCGCCAATGCCAAAACTATCCGCGCGATACCGTTAAGGCTGCTGGGCGACGACTGGCCCCGCACTTTGGAAGTACGTGGCGAAGTCTATATCGGCAAAGCCGACTTTGAAGCTCACAATAAACGAGCCTTAGCAGCAGGTGACAAGCCGATGGTTAACCCGCGCAACGGCGCGGCAGGGAGCCTACGTCAGCTTGATTCACGAATCACGGCAACACGCCCTTTAACCATCTACTGTTATGCGGTGGGCTTAGTTGAAGGCGGTTCGCTACCTAATCGGCACAGTGCAATTCTGAAAAAGTTGAGCACTTGGGGTTTCAGAGTTTGCCCAGACATTAAGCTAGTAAACGGCTCTGAAGGCTGTTGGGACTATTACCGGCAAATTGGCGAGCAGCGAAATCAGCTGCCTTATGAAATCGACGGCGTCGTTTATAAGGTCGATCGGCTGGATCAGCAGCGTGAGCTTGGCTTCGTTTCCCGAGCGCCGCGTTGGGCCGTTGCCCACAAATTTCCTGCTCAAGAAGAAATGACCCAGCTGCTAGATGTGGAGTTTCAAGTTGGCCGTACCGGAGCGCTTACCCCGGTAGCTCGCCTCGCCCCTGTCTTTGTCGGTGGCGTTACCGTTAGTAACGCCACGCTTCACAATATGGATGAAGTTGAACGCAAAGACGTTCGCATCGGCGATTGGGTGGTGGTTCGTCGAGCCGGTGACGTTATTCCACAAGTGGTTAGGCCCATACCAGAGAAGCGCAACGGCAATGAGAGAGTGGTTGTTCTTCCGAGCGCCTGCCCGATTTGCCAATCTGAAGTTCAGCGTATCGAAGGCGAGGCGGCTGCTCGCTGTAGCGGCGGCCTAGTTTGCGCTGCCCAGCGTAAAGAAGCCTTTAAGCACTTCGCCTCTCGCAAAGCGGTGGATATCGACGGCTTGGGCGACAAGATTGTAGAGCAGCTCTGCGACGCCGGTCTGACTGCAACCTTCGCCGATCTATTTAAGCTGACTGCGGAGCAGGTCGCTGGCTTGGATCGCATGGGAAAAAAATCTGCCGATAAGCTGATCGACTCGATTGCGGCTAGTAGAGAAACCAGTTTGCCAAGATTCTTATTTTCGCTTGGCATTCAAGAAGTAGGCGAGAGCACCGCATTGGCGCTAGCCAGCTATTTTGGTGACTTAGACAGCGTAATTGCTGCAGAGCCAGAGCAACTAAAGCAAGTGCCCGACGTGGGTCCTATTGTCGCTAAACACATAGCCCAGTTTTTTGCCAACCAGCGTAATACGCTGTTGGTGGAACAGCTGTT